>DRMV01000001.1 GCA_011322445.1 Chloroflexota bacterium
TCTCGCACCCACGCCCTCCCCCTCCCTCGCCCCGCGCGCCGAGGGAACCTCGGTCAGCACAGGGAGCAACGCCACGGCGAAAGCCGTAGTTTGCACCGGCTACCCCACAGGCGCGCTAAACGTGCGGGCCTGCCCAGGCGTGCAATGCTGGGCGTTCTTCGTGCTGGACGAAGGGCGTGTCGTGACCGTGGACGGCGTGACCGAGAAAGCAGATGACGGCGCGACCTGGATACACATCATCCGCCCCGTGGACGGGTGGGTGAATGCGAAGTACCTGTGTGAGGTGGAACCATGAACGAACCCGATGAACTCCAAGACAAACCTTGTGCCCTCTGTGGGGAGAAGTTCGACCCCGCGGAGATGATTGAGGTAGAGGACGGCGTTTTCGTGTGCGAGGCTTGCGCCGTCCGGGAATACGACTACGACCCCAACAAGACCGTGCCCGAAGTGTTCCTGGAGGCATAGAGTGATGACGACCCCCAGCGAGGAATACTTTGCCCTCGTCCTCGACCGCATCAAACCCGCGGAAGACCTCGAAACAGTCGTCGAGCACTACACGGAAAAGCACGGACGCCCGCCGCGGAAGGTGCTGCTGCACCCCCACGCGAAAGGCCGCAACGTGGAAGCGGTCATTCAAGCCGCGGAAGCCCTGGGGTTGCCCGTAGAGCGGGACAAATCCCTGTTGGTATGGGAGGTGTGGGTTGGCGGGTAAGACGCCCCTTTCCCTGACCATCGAAGCCGCGAAGCGCGTGCATCGCCGTCTTGGCCCGGGCCACGGCGTGGCCGAGTACAACCGCGCCCTGCGCGCCGAATTGCAGCGCGCGGGCTTGCGGGTGCTCTCCCGGCCTGCGGTGCGGGTACACGGGAAGTACGGCCACAGCACCTACTTGGGCAGTCCCGACCTGCTGGTGCGGAATGGCCGGCGCGAGGCGCTGCTGGTGAGCGTGAGCGCGGCGGAGGCCGTCCCCGCCGACCGCCGCGAGCGGATGGGGCTGTACCTGGCCGCATGGCGCGGCCCTGCCCGCGGGCTGGTGCTGGCCTTTGGTGCGCCGCTGCCGCTGTGGTCTGTGGTGCGGAAGGAGGAAGCATGACGAAGCGCCCCGACCTCCCCTACACCATCGTTGGCGCGGCGATGGAAGTGCATCGCCAGTTAGGCCCCTGGCACGCTGAAAAGGTGTATCGGCGGGCGTTGCAAGCCGCGCTGGAACGCAAAGGGCTGGGCGTGCGCCCCGAAGTGCCGCTTCACCTGCGGGACGAGGATGGCGTGGTGCTGGCGATTTATCGCCCCGACCTGGTGGTGCGGCGAGGCAGGGAAACGGTGGTGGTGGAACTGAAGGCCGAACCTGCCCTGACGGACGCCCATGTGCGGCAGGTGAAAGCCTATTTGAGCGCCTGGCGCGGACGAGCGGAAGGCCTGCTGGTGAACTTCGGCGAAGCCCGCCTGACATGGAAAAAAGTGAGGAAGGAGAGGCCATGACCCGCATCATCACCATCACCAACCAGAAAGGCGGCGTGGGGAAAACCACCACGGCCATCCACTTGGCGCACGGCCTGGCGTTGGCAGGCAAGCGAGTGTTGTTGGTGGATTTGGATGCCCAGGCGCAAGCGGGCATTGCCATGCACATCCCCCCGGCGGACGGCGCTTTCTTCCTGCTGACGATGGGCCTGGACAGAGGCGCAACGGAATACATCCGCGCCCAGATGAAAGAAGTGCGCCCAGGCTGGCGGCTGTTGCCCGCCTCGAAGCGTTTGGCTGGCGTCGAACCGGCGCTCCCCTCCCCTGCCGTTTCCTGGTTGGCCGAGACGTTGAAGCGTTTTGAAAGGGATTTCGACTACATCGTGCTTGACACTGCCCCCACGGTGAACCGGCTGCAAGTGCTGGCCATGTGGGCTGCGGATTGGGTCATCGTGCCCGCAGCCCCCGAACCGCTGAGCGCCAACAGCATTCAGAAAGTGGTACAAACCCTCACCGGCCTCAAAAAGCAGCACCATTGGCAAGGCGGCCTGTTCGGCATTCTTCCGACCATGTACCGCGAGCGGGTGCGCGAACACGCCGAAACCCTGGCCGACTATCGGCACAGGTTTGGCGAAGCCCTGGTGCTGCCGCCCATTCATCTTGCCGCGCGCCTGGCCGAAAGCCCGGCCTACGGGCAAACGGTATTCGAGCGTTCCCCCACCGACCGCGCCGCCCGTGAGTACAGCGCGTTGGTGCAAGCCGTCCTGAAAGCGAGGTGAGTGAACATGAGCAAGAAGCAGCGCAAGAACCTGATGGACATGGAACCCTCCCCCACCACCCCCGACCCCGTGGTGCAATCCATTGCTGCGCCGGAAGCAGGCGCGCATTTGCGCGGGCGCAGGGCAAAGCGCAATCGGGCGTGGGAAAAGGCGAACCCTGTGCTGCGGTGCTGGGTGCCGGTGCACGTACGAGAACGGGCGAAAGAAGTCCAGGCAGCCATCAAGGGCTTGGCCGAAAACCTGTCGAAAGACGAAGGTTTCTTTACCACCACGGGCGAGGTTGCCCGTGTCTTCCTGGAATTTTCGTGGGCTGATATTGAACGTGGGCGCTTAATCCTGACCCCCCAACCCAACCCAAAAGGCCGCAAAATGCGATTGGATTGGGAAGAAGTTGGCGAAGGCTGGCGAAAAGCAAAGCGCGCACCGCGCAGCAAAGGAACAAGGCCAGGCAAAGGCAGCATGTGGCTGGGATACCGCATGACGCCGGACAACGTACGTCTTTGGCAAGAGCGTGTGCAGCAATTAGCGCAGCAGCATGACCTCACGCCTGGCGAGGTGCTGGTGCGGCTATTGAGCCACGGTTTGGCGGCTTACGAAAGCGGTCGTCTGGTATTTCGCAAAGCCCCCGTGGTGACCCGATGGCAAATTTCGGGCAGGATTTCGCGGAAAAACGGATGGTGAAAAACGGCTACCTGAACGGGACGTTCAGCCGCCGTTCAAAGCCCCGTTCAACCGCCGTTCAAAATACCGTTCAACCGCCGTTCAACAACATTGCACAGAAACGCCTGTAAGCCCCCTGAAAAATCGTCTTTGATGTCCAAGTAGGCCAGAAAGAAAGGCGGCTTAGAAGCCGTTTACGGGCGAGATACGGGCAAACCGAAAGGAGCGAAAAGATGTCGTTTGAAGCCTTTGAAAAAGCCTGGGAAAGTCAAAGTCCCCCTGCTCACAAACTGGTTTTGCTGGCCGTGGCAAACCAGGCCGATGAATACGGCTATGCCGTGGTCAACCTGGGCAACCTGGGAAGCAAATGCAACATGACCCTGACGGAAGTCCAGAGCGCGCTGGACAACCTGGCCGCTGCGGGGGAGGTTAGCGTCGAAGGGCAGCAAGACGAGAGCCTGCTGGTGCGGGTGTACCCCAAGCACACGTTCCGGCCAGGGCAATCCCCCTTGCGGCGGCTTTTCGAGGGAGGTAAGGCATGACGGACGAGATTATCCGCGTAGTCAAACGCGAAGCGATGGTCGCCGTGCCCAGGCAGGCGCTTGACGACCCCCGTTTGTCCCTGGCCGCAAAAGGCCTGTGGGCGTACTTGTTCGCCCACCCCGAACTGACCGCTGAGGGCATCGAGGCCGATGACCTGGCGCGGCGCGGGGTAGGGGAGGCGGATGAAATTCGGCATTGCCTGAAAGCGTTGCTTCAGGCCGGTTACCTGACCGAGGAGAGTGCATGATGGGCGAACAACGCTTTAGTGTGATACCCGTTCGCGCTGTAACTGACAAGAACATGCCCGCCCCTGTGTTTCGCACCCTGGCGGCTTTGGGATTGTTCACCGACAAAAACGGCTGGTGCTATCCGTCCTTGCGGGCGCTTTCCGAACTTCTCGGCGTCAGCCGGTCGAGGGTCAGTCGGCACATCAAATGGCTGGCGGAACATGGCTACTTGAACGTGCTGCCTCAGTACAACACCGATGGGAGCAGGGGAACGAACCGTATTCAGGTGCGCTTTGACTACCAGCCCGAAGACGACTTTGCAGCAGAAACGCCGCCCGAAGCAGAAGACGAACCCTCTAAAACTGCCGAAGATGAGCCACAGGCGGGGGAGGGGGTGTTGCGTCCAGAGCAACAGGGTGTTGCGCCCAGCGCAACAGGGGGTGTTGCGCCCAGCGCAACAGGTGTTTCGTCCAGCGCAACAGGTGTTGCGCCCTTAAGCGCAACGGGTGTTGCGCCCTTAAGCGCAACGTTAACGCCCCAATTAACGTCCCAGTTAACGCCCCAAGTTAACGCAAGGTTACAACAACAACAAAACACCCCACTTAACCTTGGGGAGCCCGCGGCTGCTGATGCTGCTGTTGCTGCTGCCGACCTGCCCAACGAAATCCGAGACGCCCTCAAAGCCCTGGGCTGGACAGGCGGCATGGGCGAGGTTGCCGCGGCATGGCAGCAAGATCCCGCGAGGGTGCGCGCGTGGGTCGAGCACGCGCAGCGCAAGGGGTGGTCGGCGGCGCTGCTGCGGGCGGTGTTGCGGGAAGACCCCGGCTACCCGCCGCGGGAGCCTGACCCCGTGCAGCGATACCTGGGCGACTACGCGCCGCCAGACCCGGACGACGCGGCCACGCCCAACGCACCCTCGCCGCCAGCGCCTCCGCCCGACCTGCCCGCGCCCGTGCGCCGGTGGTGGCAGGTCGTTCAGGGGCAGTTGCGGATGGAGATGCCCAAAGCGGCCTTCAACACCTGGGTACGCCCCGCGTTTCCCCTGGCTTTTGCCGACGCCAACGGCGGGGGAGGGAACGCTGTGTTGACCGTGGCCGCGGCCAATGACTACGCCCGCGAATGGCTGGCGGAGCGGCTGACCAAGACCCTGGAACGCAAACTGGCGGGCCTTGCAGGCAAGCCGGTGAGGGTGCAATTCGTGGTGCAGGAGGACGGCAATGCCTGACTTCCACGGTTTTCGTGATTATTTGCTTGCCCGTGACCTTGCTCCGGCCACTGTGCGGGGCTACCTGGCCGACCTCGAAGCCTTTGGCCGCTGGTTCGAGCAGACCAACGGCGAGGTACTGACGCCTGCGGCGGTGACGCCCACGGACGTGCGGGAATACCGCGGCTGGCTGCAACGGCGGGGGTTGAAAGCCGCCACGGTGAACCGCAAACTTTCCTCGTTGCGGGAGTGGTTGCAATGGGCATTGGCATCAGGACAGATTGCGGCCAATCCCGCGGCAGGAGTTCACAAAGTGCGGATGGTCGCGTCTGGCCCGCGCTGGCTGACCAAGCGGGAGCGTTACGCCCTGCAACGGGCAGCGGAAAAGATTTTACAAACCGCCCGCGGGCTGTACTCGCGCCGGTGGATAGTCCATGAGCGGGACGCCCTGCTGGTGCTGTTCCTGCTCAACACCGGCTTGCGGGTTGGGGAGGTGGTGCGGCTGACTGAAGCCGACCTTACCCTGACCGCCCGCGCTGGCGGCGTGCTGGTGCGGCGCGGCAAGGGGAACAAGCAGCGGGTGGTGCCGCTGAACGCGGAAGCGCGCAAGGCGGTGAAGCGGTGGCTGGAAACCCGTGGGGAGACGGGGATCACTGCCGCCGTGCTGTGGTCGGTGGGCAAAGGGCTGACGGCGCGCACCGTGCAGCGTGCGGTGGAGCGTGTAGCGCATGAGGCGAAACTGGACGGCGTAACGCCCCATGTACTGCGGCACACCTTTGCCAAGAGCCTGATAGACGCCGGAGCGGGGCTGCAGGAAGTGGCCGACTTGCTCGGCCACGCCAACCTGCAAACCACGCGGATTTATGTTCAGCCGAGCGCGGGCGACCTTGCCCGTGCGGTGGAAGCCCTGGTGGGCTGAAATTCGGCGAAAAATCGGGTTCTCAAAGATTCTCAAAAACTCTCAAAAGCAAGATGGCTAAAATCAAAACTTTTCGAGGCGGGCAGTTATGAGCAACAATACAGTCTCTTTGCAAGGTTGGCTAACCCTGCGCCGCGACCATGTGCGAGAGGCGCGGGTCAACGGCACAGTGTCCCTTGTCGTGGATGCGGACATGACCACGGGAAAGCCCTACCTGGGCGAGCGGCACGCGGTGGTGCTCGAAGGGCGACAGGCAGAGATGGCCCTGGCGCTGCTCGAAGCCTACCGCGCCGAAACCCTGACCGTTCAGGCCAATGTGCGCGGGACGCTCCGCACCTTCTGGGAGCGAGGAAAGCCCTGTGCAGCGGTGGCGGTGCGCTATGTGGAATTTCTCGGCGAACCCCGAAAGCGGGAAAGCGCCCATGCGGAAGCCTAACGACTTCCGCATGGGCAGGGCTGGCCTAACGGCCTGTGCCCCCGCACCATCGCCCTATCGGGCGTGGTTTAGGGGCGCAGGCCGAATAGGCCAGTGGGACGTCCGGCGGCCTACCGGCCTCCTGCGGCCGATTGGCCGCGTCCACGCGGCGCGTGCCGCCCACGAACACCTGGCCGTCCAGAACTTGACAGGGTTTCCCGCGTCCTGTAAAATGCGGTTGTGGCGTACTACCTTGGGCGTAGTGCGCCTTTTTCGCGCCCCGTGCCCGCGGGGCGTTTGGCGTTTAACCCTGCACGGAGGTGTTCCATGAAGCGAAAGATCCTTTTCTCCCTGCTTGCTGCGGTGGTTGTCGCCGCGGTCGTGGTGAGCGTTGGTGAGGCGGGCTTCCAACTGCCGCCCGGCCACGGTTATGGCAACGGTGGGAGCAGCGGCTACTTGCCCTTTCCGCGCACGCGGTACACCCCGCCCCGGCAAAACATTTATTCCTGGCGCGAGCAAATTCAACCGCGCGACTATGTTCATCGCCCCTGGATGGTACTGACAAACCCATCAGGGTTGCCCGGCTTGAAAGGTGGCGGCCAGATGGGACGGACGTTGGCATTCGTCCCATGGCCGTTGTCCGACGGAGCAATGTTGCCGCCTGCTTCCCCCCCAACCCCACGCCCACGACCGCGTCCCACACCGCGCCCGACGCCGCGCCCTGCGCCAGTGACATGCACCCCGACCTACGCCGCGCCGTCCCTGTACGCCGACACCGTGCCCTACAACCCGCCGCATCCGGTGGTCATCGGGCAGGACCCCCTCAAAACGGGGGTGGACGTGACCTTCAAAGCGTCTGGCGGGCGCAAGACCAACAACTGTCCGCGCGGTGCGGGGCAGCAGCGCATTGTGGAATTTCGGGTGCTGGAAGTGCAACTTGCCCAGAGCAGCCGCGAGTGGATCGCGACCGAACTGGCGAAGGTGTACCCCGGCGCGTATATCAAAGGGCAGTACCCCCTGCCGTTCAAGGTGAAAAGCCGCGGGCTTGGGTACCGCGCCGCCCTGACCGTCCACATCGACCCGCCCGACCCCGGCTTTTACGACTTCAAGGTCGAGGTGAAGCAGGCGGACGGTCAGAAGACGGTCAAGTGGTTCTCCGTGCCGGTGTACTTGCTGGAAACGACCCTCATCCACTAACTAATTGCCCGACCACCCGCCCCCCTGACTACTTGACTACTTGACTACCCAACTACCCAACGAACCTCATGCCTCACCCCTGGTATCTCCCCCTGATTTGGACGCTGAACGGCTTTCTGGCCGTGGTTTACACCGCGGCGGAGCACTGGTACTTGCTGGCGCTGGCCGGCGGCGTTGCCGCCCTGTACCTGCATCCCGTGGTGCAGAAAGGGGCAGAGGAGCATCGTCGCTGGCTGCTGGGTTCGGCGGTTGTGCTCTTGGGCGCAGTGGTGTTCAGCCCGGCAGCGATTGGCGCGCTGGCCGCAGGCATGGCATGGGCAGGGCTGGCCGCCCTGCGTCTGGAACGCTTCAACCCCCGCCTGTTGTACTGGCGCATCGTTCAGGGATTGGGGCTGTACGGCTTGATTGTGCTGGGGGTGCTGGCCTACTACGCGCTGGTAGCGTCAGCGCCCCCCGAAATGTTGGGGGGCGGACAGGCTTACCTGGAAATCATTGCGTCCATCGCCCTGTATGCTTACCCCCTGGGATTTTTGGCAATGCTGGCGCAGGCCGTCTTTGCTCATCCTCCGGTGAGCAGGCCGGAAGACTTGATTACCACCGTCCGCACGCGGGGAAAGGATTGAGCCATGAAACGCATCACCTTTTTCGTGTGGCTTTTCCTGCTGCTGCTGGCATCCTGTCAGGCGCAGCGGCCCCGCCCCGCTGCGCCTGGTACACCTGTCTGGAAACCCGCTGCAACCGCGCAGGCGGCGGCCTTGCAGGCTATCCAGACGCAGGTCGCCCACCTGCAAGCAGCCCTTACGGCCATGCCCGCCGCTTCCGCGGCGGAGGGGGAGGGAGCGGAAGGATTGGACGAGGGCGTGCCGGTGGTCACGAACACCCCCTCGCCTACGCCCACGCCAGTGGGTACGGTGGAGGCGGGCGTTAGCCATGCCGTGAAGGTCACGGGGCAAAGCGGGGCGCATCTCACCTTCCGAAATGTGCGGTGGGTGGAACAGGCGGGAGGCTTCCGCCCCAGCCCGGGCTACCGCTGGCTGGCGGTGGACGTCGCGATAGACAACCCGCCCAACAACGCGGCGGTGGACTATGCGCCCATTTGGTTCGCGGTGTTGCTGGACGGCGGAGCGGAACAGGTCATGCCCATCCCCATCGTGGGCGCGCCGCTGATGTCCCTGGTCACCATTCCCCCAGGCGGCAGGACGAGCGGGACGCTGGTGTTCCGCATTCCCGCGGACTTCGCCGACCAGACCACCTACACCCTGCAAATTCAGGACGCGCCGCTGACCATGCGGCCGCCGGTGACGGTGCGGCTGGAGGTGGTGGAAAGCGGCCAATAGGTCGGAGTGGCCGATTGGCCGAGGGTATAGGAGGCTTAGGCCGATTGGCCGCTTTGCAGCGCAAAGGAGCGAGCGATGATTGCGGTCGTGGACAACGGGATTAGAAACAGGGATGGGCAACCCATCATGTGGTTTCGCCTTCGCCAAAACGACGGGCGGGAGGTTTTCCGCGCGGTACTGCTGCATCGGTTGGCTGTCATCCCCATCAGCAGCAAAGAGGATTACGACTTGTTGGGGAAGCAGTGGGCAGCCGTGCGCGGCCTCTACAATGCGGGCGTAGATTTCGTGTACTCCACCCTGGGCATCTATCGCCCCGACCACGTCGGCATCGTGCAGTTCTACGGGGCGGCAGCCAATGGCGACACGCTGGACGAAGCGGAGCGGCTGGCGCGGCAGCGGTTGGCCGCGGTGCTGGCAACACTGGCAAACTACCCGCAGTCCCAGACCGTGCCCCCCGAAACGCAGTTCATGGCGTGGTATCTGGACTTCGTGATGTCCAGTAAGCGCATACTGGCTTTGCTGGGGCATCCCGACCCCCGTGAGACACGGCGGGGGTTGCTGGGGGAAGATGGGGAATTGCCCAACAACACGGGCGCAGACCTGGCCGCCGAGCAGAACGAAATCCTGTTCCGCGGCCTGGCAAAATTGCAGCGAAACTTCATCTTCCAGACGACCGCGGCGCACGTCTCCCGCAGGCGTTTGGCGGAAGCCCTGGTGCGTGTGGCGCAGGTGGCCTCCATCGTGGCGTCGCGGCAACGGGGGGCTATCAACATTGGCTTTGGGGTTTCTGTCCCCATCATGGCGGCGCTTTCCCGCGGCGTCAGCGCGGGGCAGAGCGTGGCGCATTCCCAAACCCACAGTACGGCCGAGGGTGTCAGCCAGGGGTGGGGGGTGGGGCATACCCACGGCACCGCTCATACGGATAGCATTACACAAACCACAGGCGGCGGCGTGACGCACACCGTCAGCAATGGTGTGGCGCACGGGCAGAGCCACAGCATAAGCCGCAGCGTGACCGATGGCGTCGCCCACACCACGAGCCAGAGCGTGACCGATAGTTCTTCCAGCACCGTCGCTCACGGCGTAACCCAAAGCGGCAGTGCTACCACTTCCAGCAACGTTACGAGCACGGTGTCCCAAAGTCAATCGCTCACGAATAGTAGTTCCCAAACGAGCAATTGGGCGCGGCAGCATAGTGCCACGTTGCAACAGGGCGGAGACGCAAGCGGCGATTTCGTCATCCTCCAAGGCGGGTACAAAAAGAGCGTCGCGGAACTTCAAGGTTTGAGTTGGGGACAGGCATCCACTCAGGGCACGGCGAATACCACCACCACCGGCGGAGCGTTGAGCACGGGAGCGGGCACAGCGTATACCAGCGGCCTTGCGAATTCGAGTTCTGTTGCCAGTACCACCGGACACGCCGTCAGTCACGGCACGGCAGACACCACCAGCCACGCGGTGAGCCGCGGCGAAGCCTGGGGAACGTCCCAGGTCAAGAGCCACGGCGAGGCGACATCGGTTTCCAGTTTTTGGAGCACCTCACGGGGGCACAGCGACACCGTGAGCCAGAGCGATAGCACGAGCCAGAACTGGGGGCGTTCTCACACCGAGGGCAATGCGAATGCCGTGGCCGCGGGGAACGCCGCGGGCGCGGTGTGGGGCGCGGGGCTTTCCGGCGGCCTTGTGCCGTCTGCATCTGTTGGCCGGTCATGGCAAACGGAAGACGACACCGCCATTCGCCTCACGGAAATCCTGCGTGGCCTCGAAGGGCTGCTCAATCAGGCCAGCGCCGAGGGCGGCTTTATGACCAGCGCGCTGTTGTTCACCGAGGACGATGAGGCGGCTGCCGCCGCCGAGAGCCTGGTGCCGCAGGCGTTCCACGGCCCCAACGTGCCCACGCCTGTGCTCACCATCCCGCCAGACCCCCAGGATGAGGAGCAGTTGCGTTTACATGCCCTTGCCCTGTTGCCGTGGGAGGATAGTCCCCAAGACGGCGACCCCTTCCACGGCATTCTCTGGCACAAGTACGACACGTTACTCACCGCGGGGCAGGTGGCTGCCTACACCGCCCCTTCCCTGCTGGAAGAAGGCAGCGCAGTCACCGTTATCGCCCCCATTCCCGAAGGGATGGGCTTTTACCCCGACATGCCGGGGGACGTGGTCTTGGGGCATCAATACAGCCCCACCACCCACGACCTCACCAATGCCCCTGTCCGGCTGGACAAGAAGCATCTCTTTCACACCATGTTCGCCGGTGATACCGGCTGGGGAAAATCCGTTTCGGCGGTGCGGATGGCCTACGAAACCACGCTGCACTGGCACACCCGCACCGTGGTGCTGGACTTCGGGGCGGGCTGGCGCGCGCTGCTCAACGCACCAGGGCTGGAAGGGCATGTGGACATCCGCCAACTGTGGCCGGACGCCCCGCGCCCCTTGCGCTGGAACCCGTTGCAAATCGGGCGCAACATTGACCCCGAAACCCAGTGGCGGGCTTTCGCCGACATCTTCGGCAGCATTGCCAAACTGGGCGTGCGGCGGCAAAAGCAGGAATTGTTAGACGCCCTGCGTACCGTGTACCTGAAAGCAGGCGTGCTGGTGGACGACCCCGAAATCCGCAATGATCCTGTGTGGGGCAGGGTGCGCGCAGATGAGGCCGACGCGGTGGGGGTGGACGCGAATACCCCCCTGGGCGATTTGACCTGGCAGCAAAAGCAGGCCGTGGCGGTGCTGCGGTCAAGCAGGGTTGGACTGTCCGACCTTTACAAACAGGTGGAAGCCAAGTTACAGGACGTCCCCCCGCGGGATACCATGCTGCAAGGCGTTCTGGAAGGTATCCTCTACCGCCTCAACCCGCTGGTGCAGGGCGCGGCGTCCCGCCTGTTCGCTTCGGGCACGGACGTCGTGCCCGTGGAAGACATGGCGCGCCCGTGGGGGGTGCTGGTGGTGGAGGGCGGCTCGTTCCTCGACGACTTCGGCAAAGCCTTCTTGTTGGGCTGGCTGGGCTGGCATCTCTATACCGACATGATGGCGCGGCGGGTGCGCCACCTGTCCGCCCCCGATGAACCGCTTTTGCAGATTTTCTTCGAGGAAGCCAACAAGATTTTCGGCGGCATCGAGCAGGACAGCAGCGACACCGAGGGCATTTCCGCCGCGCAGCGGTTTGGCGATATGTTCCGCGACGCCCGCAAGTACGGCGTGCGGCTGCATATCATTACCCAGGCTCCCAGCCTGATACCCCCCGACATCGTTTCTTCCTGCAACAATTTGAGCATTGCTTTCCTGAAACAGCCCAAAGACAAGGACATCGTACTATCTGCCCTCGCACGCTCGGAAAAGGGCTTCCGCGATGAGGAATGGCGGCGTTTCCTGTCCGACATGGGGATTGGCATGGCGATTGGCCGTTTCCCGTATGACGAAGACCGCGCCCGCCAGCGCCCCATCCTCTACCGCCCTCTCATGCTGGACGTTCCCGAACCCGACGACGAGGAAATCGCCCGCAAACTTGGGAGGCTTGCGGTATGAAACACTTTCCCCTGCTGCTTTTCCTGCTGCTTGTAGCCGCTGTGTTGATACTGCTGGCATGGCCGTCCCCAGTACCCTGGGGGAAACCCACCGCGACGCCCACGCTGTGGAGCGCCCCTGTGCTGGCTTCCCCGACCGCCACGCCCACGCCCACGGCGGGGTGGTGGGCAATCACGCCCGAATGGATGGCAACAGCAGTTTCACCAACCCCAACACCAACACCAACCCCAGCGCCGTGAGGTGAAGTATGTCCAATGACGCCCTTGTCGAAGCCGCCAAAACGCTCCTGAAACACGTCTCGGAGGGAGAGAAGCCGACCCTTGTGGTGGTGATCAATCGGCAGCAAGAGGTGGTGGATGTGGATTTGCGCCCTTTCGCCGACGTCGCCGCCATGCTGCGCCTGAAAGGGCGCAGGCTCTCATTGGAGCAAGTGCGACCCGACCCTGACGCCTGACTTTGGAGGTTTGTTTTATGCTGCGTAGCAAATGGTTCAAAATCGGCATTGCGCTCATCGTTGCCGTGGTGGTGCTCATGCTCTCCCGCGGCGAGCAAACAGCCAGCGTGCTTGTGGCTGCTCACCCGCTGGACGCGGGCAAAATCCTGACGGCCAACGACGTCACGACCGAAACCCTGCCCGTTTCCGCCGTACCCGCAGACGCGCTCACCGACCCTCAGCAGGTATCGGGGCAGCAGTTGGCCGTGCCCCGCGCGAAAGGCGACCTGCTGCGGGCGTCCATGCTGGGCGCGCCGGCGGTCAAACTGAACGCCAACGAAAGGGGCGTGGCCTTGCAGGTGGACGACCCCGCGGGTATCGCCGGTATGCTGCGCCCTGGTGACAGGGTGGGGGTGGTGGCGCTGCTTGACGCCGACACGTTCACGAACACCGTTTTTGCTCCTCTCTTTGGCAACGGAGAAGAACAGCCACAGGGGGAGAACGACCAGGCCGGTTACTACGCCACCCCCGCGCCGCCGCCTGTGCCGCAGAACCCCGGCGACTATGCCAAAGTCCTCTTTGAACCCCTGCGTGTGGTGTATATCTCCCCCGACTTCCAGGCCGCCGAGATGCGCGGCGACGTCCAGCAGCAGGAAGAAGGCGGACTGATGGTGCAAGGCGCAGGCCCCACTAAGACCCGGCAGGGAACGGTCGTTCTGGCCGTGCCCGCCGCACCCGTCAAGATGGTGTACGACTTCGCGACCTGGGGGGCGGGCAAGGAAACCGTACCCGTCAACTTGGTGGAACTGTTGAGCGCCCTCAAAATGGCGGATGGGGTGCATTTGAGTTTGTACCTTATGCCGCAAAACGCCAAACCCATGACCACTTCAGGCGTGTTCGTGCCGCAGGTCGTGGTGCTGCCCGCTGCGCCTACGCCCACCCCAACCCCGAAAGGAGGCCAATGATGAGCGGCACGTGGAAAACGCCCCAGCCGGAGGATACGGGTGAAGCCACCGTGCTGATTGCCGCGCCGCCCGCGCGCCTCAACGTGTGGGGGCCGGCGTTGAGCGATGACCCTCGCCTGCGTGTGGTGTCCGTGGCGACAACGCCGGACGACCTGGCGGCGAAACTGGCTGCCCATCCCCACGCGCTGCTGCTCGACGGCACCGTTTTTCCCGGCCCCAAAGAACTGCTGGATTTTCTGGGCGGGGTGCAGGTGGACGCCTACGTGGTGCTGCCGCCAGAAGGGGCAGACGCCGTACCCCAGGTACAGGCTTTTCCCACGGTGAAGGCGGCCTACGTGGGCGACATCGACAATTTGAAGACCCTCACCGATACCATCGTGGCTAACGCCCAGGCCGCTGTGCTTCAGGATGGCGCAATCTGGAATGCAAGCCGCGGCGGGAACGCTGTGGCGGGTTTCAAGAGCGTGGCCGTCTGGAACCAGGCAGGCGGGGTGGGGAAGACCACCGTCGCGTCCAACCTGGCCGCAGCCGCCGCCCAGCGCGGCGTCCCTACGCTGCTCATCGGCCTGGGCGCGCCCGACGACCTCGCCCTCATCATGGGGCTGAAACCGCGCCCCAATATCACAGAATGGCTTGCCAATCCCACCGCGGACGGCCTCAAAGAGGCCATTCAGAAGCGGGACAACCTGGACGTCCTCGCGGGTTTCCCTGACGTGCTCTCCGAAGCCCGTCTCACCAGTTTGCCCGCAGATGCGCCTTCCAATATTCCCAACCTTGTGACCACCGCGGCCTACATGGGCTACGGGCTGGTGGTGATTGACGCCCCGCCTTCCAGCCTTGCGGCCAACGCCATCGCCGCGGCCAACACCCTCGTCCTGGTGGCGCGGCCCTCGCTGGAAGGCGTGCTGCGCGCCGTGGAAGCCTACCGCACCGTCACCGAGCGGTTGGCCGGCAGGCATCGCATCACCGCAACGGGCGTTCATGTGGTGCTCAACAGGACGGGCAACCGGCTGAGCACCCAGGAATGGCACGCTGCGGCTTCGGATTTGCTGGGGCGGGGGTTCCCCCCTGTACTGGCCGAAATCCCCGACCTGCCCGCCGTGGGGCGGGCGCAGGACGCCCGTCAGTTGCCTATCGCCGTGAGCGCCGAGTTTGCCCGCGCCCTCAACCCCTTGGTGTCCGCCCTTGCCCCCGCAGGGAGCAACGGCAACGGACGCTTTCGCCGGGGCAAGGAATATCGGTTTCTGGGCATCAAGGTGCGTGTGTGAGGTAAATCTATGAGCGGATGGTTGAACGTCACCAACACCATGACCGAGGAACAGCAGCAACAGGTCATTGAGGCTGCCGTAACCCGTTTGAGCGGTCTTCCTCTGACCGTGACCCGCAACCGCGCCCAAATGCAGCAGAAGGCGCGCGCCGCGGTGCAAAATGTCGTTAGCGAGATGGGCTTCACAGCGCCCGACACGCTGGTCGAGTACCTTGCCCAGCAGGTGGCCGCTGCGGTGGGCGGCTTTGGTTTTCTGGACGCCCTGCTGCCCCCCAACCGTACCGACCTGGTGGAAATTGCCCTCAATCCCGATGGCAGCGTGTGGCTCAACCGCAAGGGCGAAATGCGGATGGAGCGATACGACTACACGCCCTCGGTACAGGAAGCGTGGCGCGCCGTGGAAGCCATTTTGGGCGTTACCGGCCGCGCCCTGACCGAAGCCACCCCCTCGGTGGACGCCAAACTGCCCCGCTTCGAGGGGATGGGCGGGGCGCGGGTGAAGGCGGTACATCCCATCATCGCCCCAGGCGAGTATCCCGTTTTGAGCATTCGGCTTTTCGAACCCAGGCCGGTGCTGCCCGAACAAATCATTGCCTGGGAAACGACGCCCCCTTTTGTGATGGATGAAATCCTGCGTGCGGTATCCCTGCGCTCCCGCGTGCTGGTGATAGGCGGCACGGCCACAGGCAAGACGACCTTCCTCTCGGCCATTGCCAACGGCGGCATCCCGCTGGACGCCCGCGTGGTGAAGATTGAAGACCCTGAAGAAATCTGGTTGCAGCACCCCAATGTCGTCACGCTGGAAGCCCGCCATCCGCAACCCGGCTCATCCGTCCCGCCGTACCGCATTGCGGACGGTGTGGACGACGCCCTGCGAATGCGCCCGGACTGGCTCATCGTGGGCGAGGTGCGGACGGGCAGGGCTGCGCTGGCCTTGTTCCGCGCCCAGATGAGCGACCACCCCGGCCTTTCCACCTTCCACGCCGAAACCCCCGACGCGGCGGTAAAACGCCTTTCGCTCATCATGTTCGGCGATGCTCAAGTGCGCTTTGAACCCGCCAAAGGCATCTTCGAGGAAGCCGTGGATGTCGTGGTGCAGGTGGGGTGGCACAACGCCCGGCGGCGTGTGCTGGGCGTGTGGGAGGTGGCGGGCATGAAGGGAGGCAACGTGAAGTTTCGCCAGTTGTACGCCATTGGCGACGAGGGCATGGGGAAGATCACTCGCACCCGTACCCAGTGGGACGCCCTTGCGCCTGCTGAGGTTTTGGCCGAAGTTGTAGAGGAGCAAGCGGTATGAGCATGGACGTTTCCACCCTCTTTTCGTTCCTGCGCGTTGGGGGCGCGGCTCTGATAGGGCTGGCCGTGTACTGGCTGGTGGACGCTGTGAGCGCGCGGCGCACGTCGCGCACCCTGACCGACTTCGTGGTTGCTGGCGGGAGACGCTACGTTGCGGACGCGACCGCCGCGGACATGGGTACAGAGGCTTATAAGGTGCGCCTCGCTTTTGCCTCTGTGGGTATTCACGTTCCCCCTGGGCGCGAAAGCCTCTACCGCTGGGGCGCTACCGCGGCCCTTTCCCTGGTCGCCGTGGGGCTTGGGGTGACCTACCGCTTGCCCGTCATGCTGGTGCTCGCCCTTCCCGCGGCGGCTGTGGTGGGGGTGGGCAGTTGGATTGGCGGCCATTGGGACAAACAACGCCAGGCCATTGAAGCCGAAATTCCCGTACTGCTCACTCGCCTGTCCTCCACGATACAGGTCAACAATGACCCCCTGCAGGCGTTGGACGACGTGGTCGCTTCGCTTTCCCCCGGCCCCCTGCAAACATGGCTGCGGGGACTGGTGCAAAACATCCAGATGCGCGGGGTGCAGGCGTTCCCTCCCGCGCTGGCGGAAGCCGAAATTATCTCCCCTTCGCTGCACACCGTGGTCGCCACGATTGAACGCATGTGGCGCACGGGCGGCGCGGGATACATTCATGCGTTCCGCATGAGCGCCGAAAACCTGGCGACGCTGCTCAACAGCCGCGCCGAGGCGATGGCAACCGCAGCGAAGGCGTGGAGTACCATCCGCGTCATCCTGCTGGCTTTGGGGGGCGCGTTTCTGGTGGTGCTGGCGACGCCCAGCAGCGCCGCGATGTTACGAAATCCCACGGTGCAGGTCGGGCTGTTCTTTGTTGTACTGTGGGGGTTGGTGGGCTACTGGTACATTCAGGGACAGATTGCGGAGGTGCTATGACCACGCTCATGGGTGTTCTGGATGCAGGCGCGCCTTTCGTCGCTGCCTTGTTCATGGGGCTGGCGGCTTACTGGCTGGTGGACGCCGTGCAGGTGGGACGCACGGCGGCCCGGCAGTTGGCCGATTTCAAGCCGCGCGCCGAGGAACAGACCTTTACCGAACGGTTGGGGGATTGGGTGGCTGCACATTCTCCCATTCCCTTGAAGGTGTCCGAGTGGCAGGAAAATATCCGCTGGGCGCAGCGTGCAGGGCAATTGCAGGGCGTCACGGTCTCCCGCATGTTGGGGGAGGCGGTGATCTACACCGTGCTGGGCTACGCCGCGGTGTTTGCGTTCCGGGCGCACGGCCTGGCGCTGTGGCTTTCCCCGCTGTTGTTGGGCGCGTACCCGCTGCTGAGGGTGAAAAACCGCGCCGGCCGTGTGTATCGCACGGTGCACCGCGTGTTGCCTGAAACGGCAGGCTTCATCGCTGCGGAAATGGCCGCGGGCAATTCCGCAGAGCAGGCGTTGATGCGCGCCGCGGAAGGCCACAACCCGCTGGGGCGCTTCCTCGCCGAGGCGCTGGATTTTGCCCAGCGCACGGGGCGGCCTGTGTTCTCCAACCCTCCCGTGGAGGGCGCGCTGGTGGAGTATGCCCGTCAGGAAGCCAAAAACCTGCCCGGGCTGCGGGCGTTTGTGCGTCAGTTGGACATGGTAGCGCGCAAGGGCGTTTCGGGCGCGCAGTTGATGGTGGACATTGCCCAAACCCTTGCACGGGAGCATCATCAGGAAGTGATGCAGGCCGCGAAGACGCTGGACAGCAAACTGGTGGTGGCCGCTGCGGTGTTCTACTTCATGCCCTTCGTGGCGCTGCTGTTGTTCGCCTTCGCTGCGCCGGTCATCCGGATGTTTAGCGGGGGGTAGCGATGGCTGACGTCGTAGGGGCGTTGTTCTGGGGTTTGCTCGCGGCGGGGCAGTTTTGGTATGCTGCCCACCACCCCGCCGTGCTTTTGCTTTCGCTTTCCCTGTGCCTGCAAAGCGGCCTGGCGGCCTATCTCTTGCTACGCCGCATACCAGCGCGCAGGGATGGTAGTCTCGTGCAAAAAGGGGTGGCCTGGCTTGCTGCGCTGGCTCCCCAGGCCATGAGGCCGCCCGCGGCCGCGCCGTGGTGGGCGCAGGCGGTGGGACTGGTCGGGGTGTGGCTCGCCCTGCTCGCGCTGGTGCGGTTGGGGCGGTCTTTTGCCATTGCCCCCGCCGACCGTGGACTGGTGACGGGCGGCGTGTATCGCTGGCTGCGCCATCCGATGTACGCGGGGGAGTTGTTGAGCGTGCTCCCTGTGGTCGCGCTGGCCTTGACATGGCGCAACCTGCTGGCGTTCGCGGCGTTGGTCGTGGGGGTGGCGCTTCGGATACGTTGGGAGGAAGCCATTTTGGGCGCGCCTTATCGCGGCTACGCCGAGCGGGTGCGTTGGAGGTTGATACCGTGGGTGTGGTAAGGCTGGCGTTGTTGGCTGTGGGAGGATTGTTGCTTGCCGTGGCCGCCGTGCAGGACATCCGGCAGCGGGAGGTGGACGGCTGGGTGCTGGTTGGCCTGTTGGCGGCAGGCGTGGTCTATCGCCTGACGATGGGCGGTTCAGCCCCCTGGTTGTGGGCTTTGGGGTGGTTGATTGTGGGCTTCGTCGCTCGCATGGGGGGAGCAGACGCCAAAGCCCTCGCTGCAATCGCCTTGTATCGTCCCCAGGCTTCACTGGCGGCATGGGTTGGCATGGCGGCGTGGTTCGTGGCCTGGCGGCTGGTTGTTCACGACCGTCGAGCGCCCGCTTTGCCTGGGGCACTGGTGGGTGCGGTGTTTTTCTCGTTTGTGCATCTCTTGACAGCCGCGCGGAGTTGCTATAAAATCAAAGCGTGGCGTACTACCTTGGGCGTAGTGCGCCTTTTGTTTTAAGGCCGCCCCCCCAGGGCGGCTTTTCACTTTCTCCCCCTCGGAGGTGTTGCATGTGGGCTTTGTTTCAATACCTGCTTGACCGGCGCGGCGAACTGGACGAGAAGGCGCTACTGATTGTCTTCTTCGTGCTCATCGCCGTGGCTGGGCTCACGCCCGCTGGTACGGCGGTTGCCAACACGTTCAAGAATGTGGCTTCCATGCTGTAAGCGGGAGGGGTGGGGTATGTTGCGCCAATGGCTTGCTGACCGGCGCGGCGAACTGGTAGAAGCCGCCTTCGTGTATCCTCTGCTTATCCTTCTGACGGTTGGACTGTTCAATCTGTCCATGCTGGGCTTTGCGAGCATGATGGCAACCAACGCGGCCCACTATGGCGCTCGCATGGGGTCGGTGGCGCAGCGCAACGCCGCGGGTGTGGCCGCTGCCGCTGCCCGGCAGCGTATCGCCGTGGCCCCTGTGGGCGACTATTCGGTCTCCGTGCAGGCCAGCAACGCGCGCGGCGGACGCGTGACGGTCAACGTGGCCTACAAAGTGCCTAACTTCTTCAGCGGCTTGACGGCGCTGTTTGGCGTGCATACCCCACCGCAGTTCACTGGCGTTTCTACGGCCACCTTTCGGCATGAGGGTTGGTAATGGACGGGCGAAAGTGGGAACGCGGTTCGGCATTGGCATGGACGGCCGCGGTGCTGGCCTTCGTGGTGCTTCCGCTGATTGCCCTGTTGCTGGATGGCGCGCGATTGTTCTATGCCGATACCCGACTGGAAGACGCCACCAGCGCGGCGTGCGAGGCTCTGGCGCAGGCGTCCATCTATGAGCAGGTGCGGCAGTTCCAGCAAACCGGCAAACTCGAACCCAAAGTTACCTACACCTCGCGCCGCGCCGCGGTGGCCGTTTTTACCCAGGACTTGCAGGGAGACCCCGTATTGCAACTTGCTCACACGACGTTGCGGATTAGCACCGTCAACGGATTGCCGCAATGCGCCGCGACTTCTACCGTCAAGGCCATGTTCATGCCGTACACTTCACATTTACACGCCGTGGCCGTGCCTTCGGCGCGGGGTTCGCGGCGTTAGTACCTTAGCAGTCCACTGGCGAGGGTGAACCCTCGCCGCGTAGGGGCGGCCCGACCGCAGGATGGCCGGCCCCTGCGGTCGGCACTTGCCGCCTCGCAAATTGGGCAAACCACCGAAAGGAGGTGATGCCCCTATGCGTGGCACCTCTACCCTCGCCGGTTGGATGTGGGCAATGCTGGCGAAAGCCGTGATTGCCCTGGTGGTGGTCAGGCCGCTTGCTCAACTGGTTGCCCAACGTTTCGTCTTCCTGGCGCATTCGTTTGAGCGCCTGGGCGGGACGCTGCGGTGACGAAGCGAGAGGTGTAGAGGGGTTGCCACTTGGCAGCCCCATGACCACCCGTAGGAAGGTGTTGATGGAAATCGACTTGTCGGAAACACGAGCAGGCGCGTGGACGCTGGGAGTATTGGCGCTCCTGGTTGCCCTGGTGGTGCTGGGCGCGCTGGGGCGCACGTTGACCCCCCACGATGGGCGCGTCCTCACCTGGTCGGAGTGGCAGGTCTTGAAAGAGGAGCGCCTATACCGTCGCGAGTTGGGGCAGTTGCAGCAGGCCGTGGACGCCCTCGCGGCGTTCTACGAAGCAGGCGAGAAAGACCCCATTCGCGGGCAGTATGTGGCTTCCCAGGTACGGCGCATGTTGAAGGATCAACAGGTGGCCGTGCTGGAAAGCCGCCGTCAGGCAGTATTGCAGGCCGCGAATGCTGTGGAAAAGTGGAGTTTGGGAGTGTTGAGCGATGCCGACGTCCGCACGGCTTTGGAGCGTGCCGCCCGTGCCGCGAAATAGCCAGCAACAAATCCTGCAAAAGTCCTTGCAGGACTTGTTGAACGCTGAACGGCGCTGGCGGAAGCGCGCCGAGCAGGAAAGCGCCGCCTTCCGCCAATTGTTGGAGTGGCTGGCGTATCAAATCGGTGGGGGTGAACTGGTGGACGCCGCGCGCCGCGTCGACCCTAAAGCCTACAAGCAGTGGGGAGCAGAGGAATGGCGACGCTTGTTCGAGAGCGTCTTGGAACACAAGACGCAATCGCGCTGGCGTCCGGCGGCGTTGCCGCCAAAGCCGCAATCGCAAGAGAAGCCCAAACCGCCGCAACCGCAGCCACAGCGGAAGGCACAGGAGCAAGCACAAGAAGAAAAGCCGCAGCAGATGGAGCGAGAGCCGCAGCGGAAAGTGGAGACGCAGGAGCAGGAAGCACAAAAGAAGGCAGAAGCCACCGCCGCTGTTACTGCGGTGGGTATTTCCGCTCTGGTTGACGCTTTGAAGGCTGTACCGTGGCGAGAACTGGACACGCCCTCTATGTATGCTACGCTTGCGCGAAACGGGGGGAAACGGTGGAAGCGTGGGCTGATGATGGTGTACTTGATTGCCACCCAGGGCATTAACTCGCGCATGGAAATGGCCGCCGTCTTTTCGCAAGCCTTTGGAAAGAGCCTTGCCACCACCCGCGCCTGGGTGCGGCGGGCGGGGGAATTTATGGTGGCGCGCAATTTCCTGGTCTCCAAGCGCCTGCAAATGTCAGAGCCTAAAACAAGCCTCGGCGTATACGTGCTTTCCGAAGAAGGCAGACGCCTGGCTGAGCGGATGGGCTGGAATGTGGTCGAAAGCGAAGTGGAGCGGATAGAGCGGTTGCACGAAGGGAAACGTTTTCCTGCCCATACGCTCGGTATTTTGACTTTCGCCCTCCATGCCCGCTTGCGGGGCTGGGCGGTGCGGGTCTTGCCTGAGCACGAAACGGCCACCCCGCCCGATGTGCTGGTGGAAAGGGACGGCCAGCGGCTTTTCGTGGAAGTGGAACTGAGCAAGAAAGAACACGTTGCCAAATGGCGCAACAATGCTGCGATGAATGGCGGCAGGGTGGCGCTGGTGGCGGCAACGGCCGACCGCCGCCGCGCGCTGGTGGCGGATGTCAAGCGTTTGAAACTGCCGGGCGTCGCGGCAGACTTGCAGGGTTACATCGAAGCGCCTGTTGGTGAAATTACCCCTGATGTTCCCTTGTGGTTCGAGGAGTGGTAACCATGCCTGATACTGAAGACCAAAACGGCTGGGACGCGTTGGAGGACGTCGCCCGCCAGCGCGCCGAAACCGTCCAGCAGGACGACCAGCCCCCGCAATGGGAGAGATTGAAAGCCTGGGCAAGCAAGTTACCCTTGTGGGGGTGGTCGCTTGCAGGACTGGGCGTTGTGGCGTTGCTGGGAATTTTGGCTTTGACGTTATGGCCGCACACGGCCACCGCAGCGCAAGCGCCCACACCTACGACAACGGCAACGCCAACGGCTGCGCCTACACCAATACCTACACCAACGCCTGTGCCCACGCCAACGCCAACGGCCACCGTAGCCCCTTTGCCGCGGTTGGTGGTATGGTCGCCGGTGGGCGCTTGTGCGTATGTTCGGCCTGCGGCGGATGCTAACACGCTCCCCCTGAGTTGCCTTCCCAATGGCACAGAGGTTATTGAGGCGGGGCAACAGGAAGCCAAAGGCGGTTTGACTTGGGTGCAGGTGCAATATCCCACCAAAAACGGCTATGGCAGCACGGGATGGATGGCGCTGGGAGTGGTGGCATGGCCGTTCACACCTGACAAAGAAACGGGGGCGCGGCGCGTGCCCCTGTATCGTGGGAACAAGGCTGCCGTGCGGTTGTACCTGCCGCCTCACACGCCGCTAATTGTGTTGCAGGATGATGGCGATGGGTGGCTGTGGGTGCAATTGCCTGATGGCACAAAAGGCTACGTGAAAGCGAAAGGCTTGAAGTAACCGCTGCACACGCAGCGACAATTTGCACCTTGACAACCTGCTGGTCTGGGAGCGGGCGGTTAGTTGGACGCCTCCCGCCCTCGTGCCTGCCCCACGGGGTTTTTAGTCACTTGACTAACCCCCACGGGCACGGCGTGGGGGTACAGGAGGTGGAGCATGTTTTACTTGACCTTTGTGTATGAGGCAGAAGGTGTATGGTTTACGGTAAGGAGTTACCCGCTGTTCAGCCTCGACACCCTAAAGGTGTTGTGGCAAGAAATCAAAGATTTCTTCGCGAACAGGAGTTTTCTTACCGATGTCTCCATCACCCTGTCTCGACACGATTACAGCATTTTGCTTACCGAATTAGAGAACTAACCGCTTCGAGGCGGCTACCCGCCGCTATGAGCACATGGCTACCCGCCGTGTGCTTCGCTCCCAGGCCAACAGGGAAACCGCCATTGGAGGACTGACCGTGAAGCCGAAAGTCCATCTGGCCGAAACGCTGTTGGATTTACCCAAAGACGCCAATGTCCGTTTCCCTACGCTGAAGCAGGCCATCGAGTACGGTTCTCGATATGGCTTGCCAGTGTGGTGCGTGGTTGGGGAGCGGGGCGCATGGGTAGAAATCCTACCCATAGACAAGCGTTTCACGACACTTTTTTCGGGCGTTAGCGGCCAGAAAAGCCGGGTTTTTGCGGCAAAAAACGGCGAATAGTGTCGCACAAGGCATATTGTGCGACAAAAAAAGGAGAGAGAGGATGGCCGTGGGTGAGATTGACGATATTTTTGAATTTAGGTTTGCGCCTTCCGAGGCAGAAAGTTTTGGAGCGCTTTACACCTCTTTGTGTTCGCGTATTGGCGAAAAGTTAGATATATTTGGCGGCGATGTAGGAATTGACACAATCGCCGTGAGCAATATTTTCCCTTGTACCTATCTTGCCCATTGGTCAACCGAGGACGGGCGGGAAGGTTGCGCCCTTGTTGTAATTGAACATACGCAGTCTTGGGCTGCGTAAACAACCAGCACCTTGACAAGTGAACACGCGTGTTTTTGGGGACTGTCAAGCCTCATCGCCTCTCTTTGAGAGGCCGCCCGCCCATGCCGCGGGCTTTCACTCCGAAAGCCGACCCGCGGGCATGGCGCGGGTCGGCTGACAAGAGAAAGAGAGGTGAATTATGGGCAAACTTCATAAAGGCATTGACCATGCCGTACTCACAGAAGACAACGGGGGCGGTTTAACCCTCTTTGTATTTGCTGACCGTAGCGAAAGAAAGTGCATTTACGCACATTCCGGCTACGAATGCAACCCGAAAGGCTGCAAAGAGGACATCCAAGCCTTGCTGCGGGGAGATTATCCCCCTACAGACTGGGAAGGCAATGAGGCCGACCCTAACGCTTTGTGGCAAAGCACCAGCGAATGGCTTGACAAATCCTTTCGCAACAATGTGGATTACGTCCACATTGTTGCCACAATCCACAAGAATGGCAAGGTCGAGATGGCCGACCCTCGCGAGGTTGGTAACGCTGCTCTGGAAGCCGTTTATCGGTTCGTGCCCGACCCCAGCAGTTGCTGTTGCGAAGAGGGCGATAACGCTTGCTACGAGCCTGCATTCTAAGTCTAAGGTTTGACAGTCCCAAAGCGCATGGCTACCCGCCGTGCGCTTCCCCAAAAGCACACGTGCAGCACTTTGACAAATGATCCTTCTGCCCTTTGGGGTAGCACGTGGCTACCCGCCGCGTGCTACCCCAAAGGGCAGAAGCAGGCACCTTGACAAATGAATACACCACAAGGGGCGGGCTTACCCCCTCCCCGCCTGTGCCACACCACAGGCGCAATCTACCCCAGATTAGCGCCGTGGGTGTGGACACGGCGCGAGGAGGTGGAACATGGATAACATTTTGCAACAGGTTTTCGGCGAGGGCGAAGCCCTTGCCATTGAGCGGGCTTTCAGGGCGATGGAAATCGCCGAGGCCGAGATAGACCACGCCATGCGTGTCGCAGGCCAGCGCGAGCAGGGTGTTGAGAAAATCCCTTATATTTTCTCAATGTTCATGGCAGTGAAACCGCCCAACGGGATGCTGGAATTTGCGCCGTTTGTGTATAAGGCGCACGTGCGCGAACTTCTGCGCCGTGTGCTGGACGCCAAGCGTCTCCCGCTCCCGAAAGGGCAACTGCAAAAGCCCACATGCGCTGAAGTGAGCATGTGGGTGTCCGAAGCGAGCCAGGTCACCCCCTTGTCGCGAAGCGGCGCGCTGGCATACGCTTCTGCCATCCGCTGCATGGCGTCTCATTTGGAGGCGGGGGAAATCCCCGTTGCTCTTTGGGACGCCGTGCAGGAAATTGAGGGCGCGGCGACGGATTGGGAAAAGGAAAAAGCAAAAGAGTTGCTTGATTACGCTTTCCGCCGTTCAGTCTTGCGGGAAGAGCCTGTTGTCAACAACCCTCCCCTGATGCGACTGGAAAGTATCTTTTCCAAAACGAAAGCCGCCCAAATTTTTGAGCAGTTGGGCGGCACGGGAAAGAGCCAACAACCGCAGTCGCAACCCGCGCCCCAGCCCGTTCAATTGCAACTATCCTTTGCCTTGTAAGCCTGCCTGACCACGTGGCTACCCGCCGCGTGGTTCCCCCTTGTGGTGTATTCGCCTTTTGCACCTTGACAACGGCATAGAGCGCAGGGCGGCGGCCTCCGACCTCCTTTTCCCGTCCGTGCGCGGGGCACATTGTTTCCCAAAGAAACTTCGCCCCGTGGCACGGCACGGGGCAAGAAGGAGGTGAAGCGTGAGCAATCGTCCTCTCACCACCATGTCCACCCAGAAGCGGTGGTACAAGACACTAACGGGTTGGGCTTTCAACCGGCTGCCCGACCCCCAATTCATTGAATTGCTCAAAGTCTTCTACGACACACTCCCGAAGGAGATTTGGGAGCACCTAAAGCAAGACCAGGACTTTGGGCATGTTGTGAAGTATGTAGATGAGGCGAAACACCTGGCATAACCGCCCTGCAGGGCAAGGCTACCCGCCTTGCCCCCTGCGCTGTGTGCCGTTAGCACCTTGACAAAGGGAAATACGGTGCGGCTTGCCCGCTTCCTTCCCGGCCCTGGCCGCGCACAGGGACGGGGTAGGTCGGTTGGAAACCCATTCCAATCCAAGACCTGCCCCGTGGCGCGGCATGGGGCAGGCGAAGGAGGCGAAGGTATGACTCGCTCTGTGATTGTAGGGAAAAAGTACACTGTGCGGCGCGTGGGTTTTCCTACGGTACAGGCTAAACTGATTGCCATTGTGGTGCCGTTGGATGAAAATAGCCCCGACGAGGGGCTTTATCCCGTTATGCTTCTCTTTGAGAAGGCAGGAACGCCGTATCAGTGGTATTGGATGGGATACGCGCTGCTGGGGAAAGCAGAAGTCCAGCAATTGCGTCAAGCCTATCGCAAGGGCAAGGCAGGCCTGCCTGCTTTGCAAGAAGTCCTTGCTTCTCACGAAGTTTTCGTAACGCGACACTGGCGACTGTCCAGTCACCATTAAACCGCACCGTATTCCGCAGGCACGGCTACCCGCCGTGCCTACCCTGACGATTAACGGGGAACACCCGATAGCACCTTAACAACCGTATAGCCTGCCGAGGGCAGGCGGCTACTGCTCGCCGCTTGCCCCCGCCCAGCCACGGGGCCGGTCACTCAGACCATTTCACCCCGCGGGCTGGCGCGGGGTGCAGGAGGTGAGTCATGTTGGACAGCAAAATTCTCGACTTTGCCCGCAAATGGGCAAAAAAGGCAAGCCCGGCCTACGCGGACGCTTCCTACCGAACAATCTTGTTAAAGCCTGACACCTTCAAAGGCAAAGATTGGGTAATCGTCACCGTGGCTGCTGTTGAGGGTGTGCTTTACCTGGGCGTCCCCCAGGCAAAGATTGATCACCCTGTGGCATTTGACGCCAATGCTTTGCCAAAGAAGGTGCCAGAAGGCGAGATTGTTGCCACGGAAGACGGCAGGGCTTTCATCAAGGGTAAGGGCAATATACACTTCCCTGTTCCTACGCTGGACTTTCAAGAAGCAGAACGGGTCATTGAGGCGAGAGCGAAAAAGCCAGAAGGCGAAAGCATTGACGCTGTAATGACAGCAGAAAACCTTGCTGCTGTCATCCCTTTCGCTTCGCGAGATATGGCGCGGCCCGTACTAACGCAACTTGGTTTTCATCCCAACGGAATGGTGGCAATGTCCGATGGCTACACTTTGGGCGCTGTCAAAATTCTGGACGGGGTGAAAACCGAAACTGAACCCCTTGCCCCCGAATTGCCACAGGCTTTTTACAAGTTAGTGGCAAAGAAGGCTACCGGTATTGTCCGCTTCAAGTTTGTGAAGCAGGACGAAGCCCTCGTTACCCAAGTGAGAGGATGGCTGCGTATCACCAAGAAAGATGAGCCTGTTTCCTTCTTGGTGCAAAGCACGGGAGGATACAAGTATCCCGACTTTAGCCACATCCTTGAAACAGGCGAACCCTTTGGAACTGTCAAAGTTCCCAAAGACGTTGTCGCCTCTTTGAAATTGGCTAAAGTTGCCTATCTGCTCACTGATGACGAAGGCAGGCTTTACCTCTTGGCTGAAAGCCGCAATGAAGATACTCGCACTATCATTGCGGCCTGGCCGATAGGTGAAGTGTGTGCGGATAAAGCAGATTTCTTGTTCATGGCGGCGTACAACGCGGACTTTATCCGCAAAGGTTTTACCTTCGTTCCAGAGGGCAAGGTTGCTGGTAGTGGTTCGTGGGCTGCTCTGAAGATCCATCAGGAACAAAAGGCTTGGGTTGTAATGCCTGTAAAGGAAGTGGCTTTTAGCCCGAACCAGGACGCGGACGCAGTAAAAAACACCATTCGCGTCTTGGATGAAGCCTCTCGCATGGGCGTCAAAGTGGACAAACTCTTGTCCATGCTCCCCGTGTTGGACATTCCCGCCGAGGACGAAACCGCGTTTGAGGCGGTCGCTGTCCCCGCGTAGCCGCCGCA
>DRMV01000002.1 GCA_011322445.1 Chloroflexota bacterium
CCGCGACCTGTCCCCCTCGACCGTGGCGGGCTACCTGGCCGACCTACGCCAGTTTTCCCGCTGGTTCGAGCAGACCAACGGCGAGGCGCTGACGCCTGCGGCGGTGACGCCCACGGATGTGCGGGAATACCGCGGCTGGCTGCAATGGCGGGGGCTGAAAGCCGCCACGGTGAACCGCAAACTCAACGCGCTGCGGGCGTGGCTGGAATGGGCGCAAGGGGAAGGGCTGATAGAGGCCAACCCTGTGGCAGGGGTGAAGATGGTGCGGTCTGTGAAAGCAGCCCCCCGCTGGCTGGACAGGCGAGAGCGGTATGCGTTGCAGCGGGCGGCGGAGCGGGTTTTGCAAACCGCGCGCGCCGCCGGAGGGAAGCGGTGGGTGAACCACACCCGCGACGCCCTGCTGGTGCTGTTCCTGCTGCACACGGGACTGCGGGTGGGGGAGGTAGTGGCGTTGACCGAAGACGACCTGACCCTCCGCCCGCGAAGCGGGCAGGTCTTGGTGCGCCGCGGCAAGGGGAACAAGCAGCGGGTGGTGCCCCTGAACGCGGAAGCGCGCAAGGCGGTGAAGCGGTGGCTGGAAACCCGTGGGGAGACGGGGATTACTGCCGCCGCGTTGTGGTCGGTGGGCAAAGGGCTGACGGCGCGCACGGTGCAGCGTGCAGTGGAGCGCGTGGCGCATGAGGCGAAACTGGACGGCGTGACGCCCCATGTCCTGCGGCACACCTTTGCCAAGAGCCTGATAGACGCCGGGGCGGGGTTGCAGGAAGTGGCCGAATTGTTAGGCCACGGCGACCTGAACACCACGCGGCGGTACGTGCAACCCGACGGCCGCGACCTGACGCGGGCCGTCGAAGCCCTGGTGGGCTAACAACCTGCGGAGGCGGGCAGCATGAAACGACACAACAGAGTGATTTTGGACGGACTGATACAGTCCGTGCGGACGGAAGTGCGGCGGGTCGGCGGGGAGGCCGTTCCTGCGGTGCACTTCCAGATAGCCACGGATGCGGTGGAAAAGGGTGGCGTTCACCCTGCCGTAGCCTACGGGCGCCTGGCCGCGGAGATCGTGATTTTTGGCGAAGCGGCGGCGGAACACAATGTGCCCGTCGAAGTCACGCTGGACGGCTGGCTTCGCACCGTTTGGCGCGAGGAAGCCCCGGCGAGCACAGTGGTGGCGGAGCGCGTCGTCTTCCACCTGCCGAGCGAAGTACGCGCTGCTGCTGTAGCGCGGTTATCGGCACTGCTGAACGGCGAAGGAGGCAGCCATGCGACGGGGTAGGGGCGTCCTCGGCCTTTTGGCCTGCGGGGCGGCGGCCTTTCGGCCACGCGCCCCACGCCCCAGGCCTGACGGCCTGTTGCTCAGGGCGCTGAGCCGGTGGGCCGCGCGACATCGGCCTGCTGGCCTGGGCGTGGCCTGTCGGCCAGCCCGCGGTCGGCCTGAGGGCCTCCCGCGCCGCGCGCTCCGTGCGCCGCCTGGGAGCCAGGCATTAGCCTGTCCGAAAGCGCCCCTTGACAAGATCCCGCACCTGCGCGAAAATATACACAACCTTGTGTAGCAAAGGAGTCCTTCCATGAGCGTGACCCGAATGCAAATCCTGTTGACCGAGGAGCAAGCCGCCGAATTGCGGCGGTTGGCAAGAGTGCGGCGGGCGAGCATCTCCCAAATAGTTCGGGAAATGGTTGAGCGCGGCCTGCGGGAAGAACGGGGGCGGCTGTTGGAGCAGCAGCGGCAGGCGTTGGAGAACTTGCGGAAAGTCCGGCGTGAACTGGCAGCCGCAGGTGTAGCGCCTGTGAGCGGCGACGAAGTGGTTGAACTCATCCGCCAGATGCGAGAGGAGCGCACCGATGAAATCGTCCGCAACGTCCTCGGTCGTAATTGACGCCAATATAGTTGTGTATGCCGTGTGGGAGGGCGAGCGCACGGCTGCTGCGGATGCCTTACTGAACCGCCTGGAAGTTGAGGAAAAAATTCTCCATGTCCCTGCACTATGGCGCGCGGAGGTGGTTTCGGTGTTGCATGCGATAGGCGCTCTCCATGGCGCTGACAGAGAGCATGTAAAGGCTGCGGTGCAGGCAGCGTTAGGCATGGGCATCAAGGTCGTCCCGCTGGACGACGCACTTTGTTTTGCTGCTCTGGAATGGGCGGACGCGTTGAGGCAGACCAAAGCCTATGATGCCTTCTACCTGGCCTTGGCCGACCGGTTGGGGTGCGACTTTTGGACAGGCGACAAACGGCTATACAACCGCGCCCGACAAGTTGGCGCGGACTTCGTGAGGTTGCTTGGAGAGAGCGAAGCGTGAAGCCGCCCGCGGCTTGACAGCCGCCCCCCCCTTGACGCCGCCGCGTTCGGGCGGTATCATTGAGGTGTGGAATGGTATGGAACGCAGACAGCCAGGAGGCGACCGATGGTCAAAGTGCAGTTTGTACTTCCCGAAGACCTGCACCAGCGGGTGCGGAAGGCGGCGCAGATACACGGCGTGAGCATGTCCCGCTTTGTCCGTGAAGCGTTAGAGCGGGCGCTGGCAGACGAAGCCGAAGCGCGCAAAGCGCGGCGGCAGCGGGTGTTGGCGGAGTTGCGCGAAATCAGCCAACGCCTGGCCGAGCAAGCGCCCGGGCTGGTGCACACCCCTGAAGACCTGAACGCGATGCGTGAGGAGCGGATGGATGAACTCATGTCAAACATGCGTCATTGACGCCAACGTGGGCGTGTGGTCGGTGGTGGAGGGCCCAGGACTTTCCCCCGAGGCCGTACAGGCATGGCTTGGCGAACTGGACAAAATCGTGGTGCCTGGGTTGTGGGTGTACGAAGTGACGTCGGCCTTGTATCGCCACAGGCTGCATGGATGGCCTCCAGAAGAGATTGACCACGCCCTGACACAGGTTTTGGAAATTCCCGATGAAGTGATCTATCCTGACCGCCTTCTGGTCATGTCCGCCTACGAGTGGGCTGTGCGTCTGAAGCAGGGTGCGGCTTACGACGCCTTCTACCTGGCTTTGGCCGAGCGGCAGGGAGCCGAGTTTTGGACGGGCGACAAGAGGCTGTATAATCGTGCGCGGCAGATTGGCGTGGACTTCGTGAGGTTAGTGAGTGAAGCCTCGACAGGCGGAGGTTGACATTGGGCGAGAACGGATGGTTCGAGGACAAAACCACATGGCTGTTCGCAGCAGTGGAGGTTTTTGCCATTGGAGTGACTTGTTTGCCTTTCCGTGAGTGTTTGCAGGAGTGGCC
>DRMV01000003.1 GCA_011322445.1 Chloroflexota bacterium
CCGCGACCTGTCCCCCTCGACCGTGGCGGGCTACCTGGCCGACCTACGCCAGTTTTCCCGCTGGTTCGAGCAGACCAACGGCGAGGCGCTGACGCCTGCGGCGGTGACGCCCACGGATGTGCGGGAATACCGCGGCTGGCTGCAACGGCGGGGGCTGAAGGCGGCGACCATCAACCGCCGCCTGCACGCCCTGCGCGCGTGGCTGGACTGGGCGCAAGGGGAAGGCGTCATCCAGGCCAACCCCGCGGCGGGCGTGAAGATCATCGCCGAAACCGACCGCGCCCCCCGCTGGCTGGACAAGCGGGAGCGGTACGCCCTGCAACGGGCAGCGGAGCGGCTGCTGCAAACCGCGCGGATGCACTACCCCCAGCGGTGGGTGGTGTACGAGCGCGACGCGCTGCTGGTGCTGTGGTTACTCAACACGGGCTTACGCGCGGGGGAAGTGGTGCGCCTGACGGTGGACGACCTGACCCTGAGCAGCCGCAAAGGGCACGTGCTCGTGCTGGGCAAAGGGCGCAAACAGCGGGTAGTGCCCCTGAACGCCGAAGCGCGCAAAGCGGTGCAACGTTGGCTGAAAGTGCGCGCCGAGGTGGGCATAACTACGCCAACCCTGTGGAGCACGGGGGGCGCGCTGACCACCCGCACGGTGCAGCGCGCCGTGGAGCGGGTGGCGAAAGAGGCGCGCCTGGAAGGGGTGACGCCCCATGTCCTGCGGCACACCTTCGCCAAGAGCCTGATAGACGCCGGAACCGGCCTGGAGAAGGTGGCGAAATTGCTGGGTCACAACAGCCTGGACACGACCAGGCGGTATGTCGAGCCGGGTCGTCAAGACCTGGAGAAAGCCGTAGAGACCCTGGTGGGGTAAAGATTGCGGGCAGCCCCCGCCAGAACCGAGGAGGTTATGGTGAAACGCAACAATCAAGTCACCCTGGATGGTCTCATCGAGGCAGTCCGCGCCGAAATAGCCATTGTGCGTGGAGAGCGCATACCGGCGGCGCACTTTACGGTGCGCACCGACCAACCGGAACTGGGCGGTCTGCATCCTGCGGTCGCCTACGGGCGACTGGCCGCCGAAATCGTGGTATTCTCGGAAACAGCGCAAGAGGCCAAAGCGCCGCTTGAAGCAACGGTGCGCGGCTGGCTGCGGACGATGTGGCAAGACGGTCAGCCCCACGTCGTCCTGGTCGCCGACCGAGTGACCTTTCACCTGCCGAGCGAAGTGCGCGCCCGTGCGAGCGCCCAACTGAGCGCCTACATGCGCGAGCTGTCCTCGGCCTAATGGCCTGTGGACGGCGGCGCAGCCTTCAGGCCACGCGCCCCACGCCCCCGGCCAAAAGGCCGGTGGCTCAGGGCGCTGAGCCGGTAGGCTGCGCGGGACAGGGGGGCGGCCTAAAGCCGCCCCGTCCACCCAGCCGGGGTTCCACGGCGCGGCCCAAAGGCCGCTTTTGCGGGCTTGACACCGGCTTCAAGGTGCAATACAATGGGTGTTGAAGAGTGTTGAATACCCTTGAAAACCTGGAACCTGGAGGCGCTCATGTACACCCGTGTGCAATTCGTTTTGACCGAAGACCTGCACCGTCGCTTACGGCAAGCGGCGCAAATGCGAGGCGTAAGCATGTCCCAGGTGGTGCGGGAGGCGTTGGAACGGGCGTTGTTGGAAGATGCCGAGGCGCGCAGAGCGCGGAAACGGCGGCTTATGCAGCAGTTAGACGAACTCAGCCCGCAATTGTTCGAGCAAACGGACCTGGTGCATACTGCGGAAGACCTCAATGCCATGCGAGAGGAGCGGATGAATGAACTCGTTCGTACAGCCTTTGGTCATTGATTCCAACATAGGCGTATGGTCTATCGTCAATGGCCCCTATTTGGAGCCCAAAGCCATACGGGAGTGGTTTTCCCAACAGGCGACCATCGTTGTTCCCGGCCTGTGGGTGTACGAAGTGACCTCGGTCGTGTACCGATATGGGCGTCAGAAAGCCGTAGATGCCCGCCAAGCCCTGGCTATTATCCTGGACACGCCCGATGAAATCATCCATCCAGATAGCGCCCTGGCGATAGCGGCTCATGATTGGGCTGAGCGTTTGGGACAAGCGAAAGCGTACGACGCCTTCTACCTGGCGCTGGCCGAGCAGTTAGGTGCGGAATTCTGGACAGGCGACAAACGTCTCTACAACCGCGCCCGGCAAGTGGGGGCGGACTTCGTTCGGTTCGTGAGTGAAGCCTCGACAGGCGGAGGTTGACATTGGGCGAGAACGGATGGTTCGAGGACAAAACCACATGGCTGTTCGCAGCAGTGGAGGTTTTTGCCATTGGAGTGACTTGTTTGCCTTTCCGTGAGTGTTTGCAGGAGTGGCC
>DRMV01000004.1 GCA_011322445.1 Chloroflexota bacterium
AGTCCTCCTCATCAACCAGCGGCACTAACGCCAGCACCTCACCCAGGGGCAAGGTGGGGTCGGCTTCGGGGTCTTCCAGTTCGTATTGCACCGCCTCCGCCATGTTAGCGATGGCGGCCTCACTGGAAACACGCCAGCCGCCCGTCTCGACGCGATGGGGGCTGGTCGCTTTCCACCCGTACCGCTGCACCAAGAGGCTCGCGGTTTGCTCCCACCATTCGCGTGCGTACGCGCGGGAGGCAGTCATCTTTGCGTAGAGTTCCAGCCCTTGAAGGGGTTGGAAGTTCTCGTCAAAGAAGCCGCCTTCTCCATCCCGTGCCTCGTGGCGCGAGATGGTGAAGTACCCGTACCGCTGCAACTCTTCCATTGCCGCAAGGGTGAGACGCTTCGCGACGTCCTTGCCACGCCCCTCAAAGCGCGCTGGCTTGTAGTGTGCCTTGAGGAAGGCGTACATTTGAGCGTATTCAGCGGCCATGGCTAATACTCCTCTGGGAGCAAAAGCGTGGTGGACGCGCGCCGGCCCCGATAAACGGCTTCGGTGATGATCCAAACTTTCACCACCTTGCCGTCAGAGCGGCGGACTTTGTAAGCCGAGAACACCCGCGCCCCTGTTCGCACGGCAGCGGCGTTGGCCGCTTGGTCTTCCGCATCCATTTCGCTCCAATCGCCAGTTACATGGCGATGGAGCAAGCGAAAAACCGTATCCTGGTCAAGCCCCAAAGCAAGAAAGCCAGGCGTCGCCAGCAGTTGCCCTAACTGAAACAGTTTCGCCATCGTTCCACCTCCTTGCCTTCCCCGCCCGCACGCAGGGAAGGCTCTGTGAGAATTTTTGAGAAAATTCGAGAACCTTCCGCGGTGCGGCGCGGGGGTGCAAAGAGGCGTTAGGCAGCCTCCAGATATGCGTTTGTCAAGGTGCTGGTGAGCAGCCCAGCCCGGGCTGGGCCGGAAATTCCAGGGAAGGCGCGGCGGGTGGCCGCGCCCCGGAAAACGGTGCGGCTACTACTTGGGCGGATTGAAGAAACGAACAGGGATAGTGGGACTGCCAGCGGGTACGGCAACAGTCATCAAACCAGGGTGCTCCTCGTTGATGAAAACCGGACTGTTTTTGTCAAAGTCCAAGAAGGCCCTGGTTTGAAACTCCCATAACCGCCACCGCTCGTCTCTAAAGAGCACTATGGCCGAGAACCAGCCACGGCGGGGGTGCCCTTCTGCGACAGCAGCATACACCCCTGCCACCTTGCCGTGGAACGGGCGTTTACGTTTGGGACTTCGCAAGGCGAACCTCGCCCCAATAGTCATTGCTGCTACGCTGTTCATCTCACCTCCTTCACCTGCCCCATGCCGCGCCACGGGGCAGGTCTTGGATTGGAATGGGTTTCCAACCGACCTGCCCCGTCCCTGTGCGCGGCCAGGGCCGGGAAGGAAGCGGGCAAGCCGCACCGTATTTCCTTTTGTCAAGGTGCCGTGTTTTCCTGTCGCACAATATGCCTTGTGCGACACAAAACGCCTTTTTCCGACGCAAAATCCGCCCTTTTTGGGGCGTTAGCGGCCAAAAAATGTGTCGCACAAGGCTGCTACGCCGCTTCGTCGCCGCCTCCGTTGAACTCGAACCGCGTCCACTCATACCACACGCCCTCCTCGCCTCGCACCCGCCACAGCCTGCCGCCGTCCGCGCGGGCCACGGCCAAGGCGGTATCGAGGTCGGGGTAGTGGACGTTCGCGCCGGGAGGCAGGTCGAGAACGCTGTCCACCGTCCGGATTTCCACCGGGGTCAAGACGCGATCCAACAGGCTCATGTTTACCATTCGTCAACCCACAACGGAGCATCAGGTTGAGCGCGTAACAAATATTCGAGGTCTGTGGCTTTTCCCGGCAAACCCATGCGTTGAATATCTGCACGCAAAACCTCTCGCCGGGAGGCCGTCCCTGCGACCAAAGCCGCTTTGCCCTCGTTGAGGGCGGCGTTGTGCTTCCATTTGGCAAGGCGCTCCTTGCGCCCCAGTTCCACCTCTACATACAAACGCTCTTGCCATTCGATGAGCACATCGGGCGGAGAGGGGCTTTTTACTTCTGGAAGCACCGTCACCGTGTAACCGCGCAAGCGAGCGTGCATTGCAAACATCAACACGGCGGCGGTATGCCCTGGGAACCGCTTGCCCTCGTGCAACCGCTCCAGTCGCTCCCATTCGTTTTCTACTGGAGGGCGTTGGAACATTTGCTTGGCAATCCTCCGTCCCTCTTCGCTCAACCGCAACACAATCAGGGAGGTGCGGGGAGCTTTGAGAGACAGCTTCTTCGAGACAACCAACCCGGTTTCCGCCATCTTGTCCAATCTTCTACGTATAGCGCCGCTGCGCGGCTTGATGCCTTCGGCCTGCGCAATGTAATAATCCACTTCAAGCCGCACAGCCAGCCCATAAACCGCCAGTATGTAAAGCGCCATGATTTGACGAGTTCGGGCTATCACGGCAGCGTCGAACAAGTGCTCCACGCGCGCCGGCACACGCGGGGGTTGACGGCGAATCTCCGCCAACGCCTCCAAAATGCTTGCTTTGTTTGCCTGGGCGGAGGAAGGTTCTTCTTGTGGTGTCGTCGAAGGAGCAGCCTTCGACAACGCGGGTGTGGGCGCCTCTTGCCTTGTGGACGGACCAAACTGGTGCACATCGCGCAATTGGTTTGCAAGATCTGCGGCATGTTTGCGGCTCTCTTCCAATTGCTCTTTGAGCCGCCGGTTTTCCGCCTGCAGGCGCGCCACCTTCGCTTTTAGTTTTTCGCACCCGTGGCCGTTGCCGTTGTTGCCGTGCCAGCCATTCCCGTTCGTGGAAACCTTCGCCCACTGGCGCTTGGCGACCAGCGGAGCAAAGAAGGATTGATACCTTTCTGCGTCCCAAGTGCGGAATGCTGAAGGGGTTTCGCGTCGAATTTGCTCGACGCGATCACCGTCCAGGGTTCTGGCCAGGGAATAAAGCAGCCCTCGTAAGGCGCGGATTTCGTCCTCCGCGTGGGCGCGCAACCGCCTTTCCGCTTCCAGCAAATCGCTCAATGCCTGTTGGCGCACGTCACTTAACGGCATCCAGAAACTCCTGAACGGCGGCTATGGCTTCATCCCGCGAAGCCTGCCCCTGTTGGTACGCTATCACGGCATTGGCTGCGTTCACAAAGGCTCGGCGTTGGGAAGCCAGAGCGGGAGAGGTCATCTGGGAAACCTTGTCCATCATGCGCTGAACCTGCAACTGCACACGCACGGGGTCTTGCGTACTCAAAAACTGCGCCAGTTGACAGCCGTACTCGCGCAGTTGCGTCAGTTCGCGCTGATACTGACGCTCCGCCTGGACAACCTGCCACTCCTGGGGAGTAAGGATGCGCCCGTCGTCGGGCGTGACCCAGTACCCCACAAACCCAAAGAACAGCAAGGCTCCCAAAACGATAGGCAGCCACCAATCCAATTGCAGTTCGGACAAGTCGAGTTCGATTTCCAACGCCAGCCTCCTCTGGCGGTCTGGCGTTGAAGGCAAAGTGCCCTCAACGCCTTCGAAGGCTACCAACGAAACAGGTAAAGCGTATGGAAAATCAAACGCATCGCCTGTTCTCGTAAGTAGTGTAAGACCGCCAGGCCCATGATGACCTCGACCAAGGTCATCCAAGCCGTCGCGCGCAAGTTGTTCATGGCTTACCTCCCCAGCAAGAAATGGGAGGGTTCGGCCTAAGTGACCGACGACCCCGCGGGGTCTTCGTCGGTCACCAAAGCGCGCGGCTTACGGGCAATCAACGGCGTTCCGAGCGAGCGTCCGAGATAGCCATAGCGTGAACCCGCAACACGGGAGCGCCGGGCACATACGTTTTCACACTCGCAACGGCATCGCATCGCGCCCGCGTAGGGCCAATGATGGAAATTGCCACGCGGGGGCTGTACCCTACCAGTCCCGAATCGCGTACGGTACCGTCGAATTCGCGGTACCCCTGGGCTTGCGCCCGCGCAGGCTCCAGCACCTCGGCACCGTTGTTTTGGTAAGCCGAGGCGCTCATTGCCTGCACAGCGGCCAGGCAAGCGGCATCCGCGGCGGTCTGCAACCGTATGCGGACGTCGAACGCCCGCACGACGTCCACGGCAAGGATGAGGACTGGAACCACGACCACAGCGAGGAAAACGGCAATGAAGGCCATCGTCTGCCCTCGCTGATGTTTTTCTCGTCGCACTACCACCCCTCCTGCCGGAACGTCGCCATTGCCCGACCGTGGAAATCCACGTCTCCACCGCCAACCAGGCCCAAAAGCGCGCCCAACAAGTTAGGGACACGCCACTGCACCACAACCACGACCTGACTGCCGGGCGGGCCGCCGCCAGAGGCGCTGACCTCGTAATGACCAATAGGCGCCGTCGCCAACGCCTGACGCGCCGCCGCTACCGCAGCGCCTGCAGCCCCGCGCTGGGTCACGGCGCCCACGCGTGCGCCATAGTTCGCGGCGTTGCCCGCATTACTGGCAGCCACGGCTGCCATCGCTCCGTTGATGACGAAGACAGCCACGAAAACCACGATAGGAAGCGCAATGGCCGTCTCGACCAACGCCTGACCGCGCCGTTTTCTCATGAGCGCCTCTTTAGAAGTGACCGGCCACGCCGGTGATGAACGCCGAAATATTGACGCCCAATACCTTTGCCGCTGCCCAGGCAACGATGACGATGACAAGGATGGCAATAGCGTATTCGGCCAAACCCTGTCCACGTTGCCCTTGTTTCAGCATCCAAAGGGAAAATTGCTCAAACATACCAGCCTCCTTTTGGTTGTAGGGAAATACAAAAAGGCGCGTTCCGTCCAGGGAACACGCCTTTCGCAGTCAAGTATAGCCAAGGGAGAAACGGTTGTCAAGCATTTTTCTCGGTCTCACTTTGCCAGCAACGCCCACAGGCGGGCAGGTGCGCCCCAATCCACGCCCAGGGCGCGGCCCACGGCTGCGGCTTCCAGGTCGAACCACTCCATACCTTCGCCTTGCCCTGTTTCCTGCACTTTGCCGGGGTTCAGGAAAGGGCTGCGGGCGAAGGCTGCCAGGCGGCCAGCTGTGCCTTTGGCTTTTTGCGCCTTGAACGCCCGTCGCACGATTTCCGGCGGGGTGGCCGTAATCAAGGCGCGACCCTCTGGCCCCGTGATCTCCACCGCGCGCAGGTCGGGATATACCTGTGCGACTTCGGTCAAGGGCATGCCTGCCACGGTTTTGCTCAACCAGGCCAACGCACCTTCGCGGTCGAAGGCAATTTCTTTGGCCTTGGCTTCCCGGCGGGCGCGCTCTTGCATCACAATCGCGCGCCCCACCAATTCCCGCAGCGAGCGGATTTCACGCGCCTGGCGGTGGTTGTACACCGCCAGCAAG
>DRMV01000005.1 GCA_011322445.1 Chloroflexota bacterium
GAGCCGGTGCTCGATGGACGCCATACGGGGCTGAAATGACCGCCAAAGCGCGAGCAGCCTGGTTGAGCGATGCTTGGTCTCCCACCACCGGCTGGCCCCTTGCTGCCTGATTCTACAACTTATGAGTGCTCCCATAGCGCCAAAACCCTCCCCCTTCTGTAAAAAAACGCGGTAAAATGAAAGTCCGTGGCTTGCGGGCGGCGACGCATCCTTCCGCGTCATCCCTCTCCCCCCGCGTTGAGGCCGCTTTTTTGCCTTCGGTGGGGCTTGCCCCCGATAAAAAAACCTATCCCAACGCAAGGAGAGACGAACGCTATGGTTCGCATTCGCTTACGCCGTGTAGGCGCTCGCAAACAGCCCAGTTACCGCATTGTGGCCGCCGATAAAGAGGCCAAGCGCGATGGCCGCTTCCTGGAAATCCTCGGGTTCTACAACCCCCGTACCGACCCGCCCACCGTCACCCTGAAAGAGGACCGTGTTTACGACTGGATGATGAAAGGCGCGCAGCCCAGTGACGCCGTGCAGAAAATTTTCCGCATGGTGGGCTTCTACGACCGCTACGAGCGGTTCAAGAAGGGTGAATCGGTGGAAACCCTGTTGCAGGAATCGGCCGAGACGTTGGCAAAATTCAACACCAACCCCAAAACCTCAGACGCTGCCCTGAAGGGCGCGCAAAAGCAGGCTGCGTAACTTAGAAAATGCGGGCACGTCGCCCGCATTTTTGCCAATTCCGGAGGAACGTTGTGAAAGAGCTGGTGGAATACATCGCCCGTTCACTGGTCAACGACCCCACGCAGGTGCACGTGGCCGAAGTGCGCGGCGGTGCAACCGTACATCTGGAACTGCAAGTCGCCAAGGAAGATATGGGGCGCGTCATCGGCAAAAATGGCCGCGTGGCCAATGCCATGCGAGCGCTGCTGGAAGTCGCCGCGGCCCAGGAAGGCAAGCACTTTACGCTGGATATTGTGGAACCCCAATGAGCAAAAAAAACCGCCCGGCTTACACTTATCACCTGCCCTCTCCCAGCGGCTCGTCTTCGGATGAGCCGCTGTATTTAGCCGTGGGCAAGTTGCGCCGCCCTCACGGTGTGCGCGGCGAAATTCGGATGGAAGTGCTCACCGACTTCCCCGAGCGACTGCAACCCGGCACCACCGTATATGTTGGCCCGCGCCGGCTGCCGCTACGCATCGTCAGCGTGCGGTGGCAGGGCGATTTCATGCTGCTGGCCTTCGAAGGCTACCCCGATCGCGACCGCGTGGGGCTGCTGCGCAACATGCTGGTCACCGTGCCAGCAGAAAGCCTTCCCCCTTTGGAGGAAGGCGAGTTCTACTACCATCAGATTTTGGGGCTGCAGGTGGTGACCGACGAAGGGGAAGACCTGGGCACGGTGACCGAAATCATGGAAACCGGTGCGAATGATGTCTTTGTGGTTACCGATGCGAGCGGCAACGAAGTGCTACTCCCCGACATCGACGAGGTGGTGCTGGAAATCGACCCGCAATCAGGGGTCATGCGGGTGCACCTCTTGCCCGGCTTGCGTTAGCCCCTCCCAACCACCCGACTACCCGACAATCTGACGACGCGACCACCTGACTACGCGACGATCTGACGACGCGACGCCCTGCCTATTCCTCCCTGACCGCGTTGAGAAAATCGGCCAGCAGGCCGTAAGCCGTGGTGTGGGGGCCGGGGTCGTCTTCCCGCAGCGAGAGCGCGCCCAACACATCGGTCTCGAAAGTCACAATCGACGATGTGCCCATCACGCCATACAAGGGGGAACCGGCATCCACGAGTTGCGGCGCGACGCGAGCCTCCACCCCTTCGCCCGTCCGGCGGGCTTCACAAACCAGTTTCCACCGCTGGCCGTGCGCCGCGGCTTCCTGCACGTCGCGCAAGGCAATGCTGCGAATGCCCCGCCGGGCGACTTCCTGGGGCTTCAGTGGCACCCCCATCAACACCGTGACCAACGCCGCCACCTTGATGGCAGCATCCCACCCATCGACGTCGCCGCTGGGGTCGGTTTCCGCAATGCCAATACGCTGCGCATAGGCCACCGCCTTTTCAAACGACTCGAGGTGGGTTTCCATGCGGGTGAGGATGAGATTCGTGGTTGAATTCAAAATGCCGCGAAACGCCTTCACCTCGGCCGCCGGCAGGGTTTCCCGAAAGAGCGAGAAAATCGGCATGCCATCCATCACCGCCGATTCGAAGAAAAAGCGGCGGCCATGTTGCGCGGCAAGCGCGGTCAGGTCGTGGTAAGCGTGTACCACCGGCCCTTTGTTGGCCGTGGCGACGTGCATCCCCCGCATGAGCGCCCGGCGAATATGGCTGACCGCCGGCTCGCCGTTTTCATAGTTGACAGGGGTGTTCTCGAATAGCACGTCGGCCGGCACGGTTTCCACAAAGCGCAAGCCATCGGGCGGTTCGGGTTGTGTGCCCAGGTCGCGCAGCGCGCCTCCCGCCTCGGCGCGCGCCAGCGCGGCTTCCAGATCCACCCCTTCGGGGGCAATCACCCGCCCGTGGCGGCCGGTAGCAATGCCGGTGACCACAAAATCCACCCCATAGCGGGCACGCATGGTAGCGCGTTTTTCCAGCAACAGCCGCGCCAGCGCCCGGCCCACGTTGCCAAAACCGAGAAAAGCAAGGCGATACGTTCGCATACCAAACCTCCATCACCTCAGTTCCGGACCCTCTACCTCCGCACGGCGATCCGCAACTCAGGTTCCATAAAGTCAACCGCAGATGGGCGCAGGTTCTCGGCAGGCTGCGCAATCTGCGGTTTTCAGGGCCAACCAGCGAAAAGGCTCACCGTTGGCACGCCAGGGATCGTGACACCGCCATTATACCGCTCTTGGAGGCTCCAACGCCCGCCAGGGCACGCCATAAGCGGGGGCAAAATGCGGGCCATGGGGGAAACTGCGCTCACCGCGGCGGAAATAACGCGCCTGACGCCAAAACGTTCCCCATTGCAGGAAGCCCAGCAGCCAGACCTCCAGGCCGTAAAGGCGGGCATTTTCCCATTGGCGCGGCATGACCACATGGGGCGGCCACCCCGGCAGCGTCAGCCCCACGCGTCCCCGCGGCCAGGCATCGGCGCTGAGCGCCACCAGCTGTTCCCAGGTCAGGGCAAGCCGCTGGGGCTGCCCCGCCGCCAGCGCCACCGTTTGGTGCGTGGGTGCGCCGGCAGCCCGGCCGTGCAGGTGCAGGGTGAGAGCGTGCTCGGCTTTCAGGGTCAGGCTCGCGCCCCGGGGGAAGGCACGCCATTTTTCAGGCATCCAATGCAGCACCCAGAGGGGGAAACCGGCCGCGCGGGCCCGTGCAGCCTCGGAGGCGGTGGAGGCTTCCAAGGCCAGCACCAGCCCAAACGCCAGCCAGTCATCGCGACGCGGCGCCGCGGCCTCCCGTAACGGCCAGGGCACCACCGCCCAGGCTTCCTCAAAGCCGCCGCGGCGCAGCGTGTGGATGGTTTCCCGCGAGGCCACCCACGTGGGCGCAGCCCAAACGGTGCGTCCGCCCAGCCACAGCCGCCCCACCGTAGGAGCCGCCGCGGCAGCCCCCGCCACGCGCACCGGCTTGCCGCTTTCCCGGAAATGTTGCGCCAACGCCAGCAAAAAAGCCTTGGCCGCGGCCAACCGCCGCAAGCGTTTCCCCCACGGGCCGCTCAAGCGTGTGAGTTCCTGACCTTCCAGCGCCGCATGTAACCCGGCTTGCAGCCACACCTCGCGGCATGGCATTTTCACCACATCGTCAAGCGTCCATCCCACCTCGCGCCCCCCGTCCTGCTGTGTAACGCGCGATGAGCCAGGCCCCAAAAGCCAGCACCACCAGCACCGTCAGGCTGGCCTCCGGCCCAAAGGCCCCGCCCGTCAGCCACACCGGCCCCCGCAAAGGCGTGCTGAGCAAATGAAAACCGCCCAAGCCGCTGACCGGGAAGCCATACACCGTACCCTCGAAAAGATTCCAACCAAAATGCAGCCCCAGGGGCAGCCAAAGCGCCCCGCTGCGCACGTAGCCATAGGCCAGAAACAGCCCTGCGGCCACCAGCCCTACCTCGGCCAACACGCTGACATGCGGGTTCGCCAGGTGAAAGAGGGCAAAAACCACGCTGGAAATCGCCACCCCCCATTTCAGCCCCGCGGTTTCGGCCAAATTTTGCAACCAGTAACCGCGCACCCAAAGTTCTTCGCTCCAGCCCACCAACAGCCACAGCACCAGCGCCTCGGCCAGGCCGCTCGCCACATCGCCCCACGAGGAAGCCGCCCAATGAGGCGTTGCCGCGCCGGTGAGCGCCAGCAGTGCCAACAGCACGGTTTGGGTCAGGGCGGCGATGCCCGTGCCAACGCCAAAATCCTGCCAGGCGCGACGGGTGAGGTGTAGCCCCAAATCCACAAAGGCGCGGCGGTCGAGCCAGCGGCGGGCAGCCCAAGTGGCAAGGGTAATGGCAGCAGCCTCGGCAAAAACCCCGCTGAGCATGGCCGCCCCCACCGCCTGCGCCGCCAGCACACTCAACGGCGTCAACAGCACCCACAACAACACAAACACCCCGCTATGCACCGCCAGCCGCCAGCCGGTTCGCAGACGACGGGGGTGTTCGCGGGTCAGGAAGAGACGCTGCAAGAATTTCATCTCGGCCTCGGTCTCGAGGGGAAAGCACCGCGCGGGGCGCGTTTACTGCAAATTGAGTTCCTGAATAGCCGCCTCTAAGCCGTTCAACGAGCCCAGCAACGTCATGTGATCGCCGAGTTCCAGGCGGGTGTTGCCGTGGGGAATGATGAAAGCATCGCCGCGGCGGATGGAAAGCACGAGCACATCGGGCGGCAGCGGCAGATCGCGCAGGCGACGCCCCGCCAGCCGGGGGTTTTCGATGAAGCATTCGCACACATCGCGGGTATCGTCGGTGGCCGTGAGCAGGTGCACGAAATCGGGGTTCCGCACCAGCAAGGTAAGCATGTGCGCCAGCAGCACCGTCGGGGAATACACCCGCACGCCCATCGCCCGCAGGCGCTTGGCGGCCGTGGGGCCGGGGGCCAGGGCAATCACCGGGTCCATCCCCAAAGTGCCGCGCGCCACCTGGCAGACTTTCAAGGCCTCATCCTCATCGCTGTGGGCGCACACCAGGGCGCGGCTACGGCCCAGGTGGGCTTCCAGCGCCTCGGGGGTCGCCGCCAGATGCGTCTCGATGCCGCGCGAGCGCGCTCGCGCCACACGCGTCGCATCCGGGTCGAGCAGCACCACCTCTTCGCCATGCCCGCGCAGGGTCTCGGCCACCTGAATGCCCACCGTGCCCGCGCCCGCCACCGCAATCGGCCTCCGCGCGGTCGCGGTTTTCTGCCCCCCCATCAGACGAGTGAACGCAATGGGGGCCACCGTCACGGTGATCATCGCCACCAAAATCACGGCCATCACCACCGTGTCGGAAAGCATTCCCAAATCTTGGCCGATCTGTGCAGCCGCGATGATGAGGGAAAGCCGCGCCGAGAGCAGCGTGCCCGCCGCCAGGCTTTCCCGCCACGAAAATACCCGCCGGAAGAGCAACGCCGGCACACCTTTGACCAGCACCGCCCCCACCAGCAGGAACCCCACCAACTCAATCGCCTGAAGCGATCCAAACACCACCCCAAAATCGAAGCGCACCCCCACCATGATGAAGAAAATCGGGATGAAGAAGCCGTAGCCGGTGGCTTCTAACTGGTGCATCAGGGCGTGGTCGTCCGGGTCAAGCAAAAGGGCAACCAACAGCCCGGCCAGGAAGGCCCCCAAAATCACTTCCACACCCAGGAACTCGGCCACGACCACGAAGAAGAACATCAGGAAGAACGAAAGCCGCATCTTGGCCTGCGCGGTGGCATGGCTCATCTCTTCGATGAGCGGCGAGAGCACAGGCACCACCCACGTTCCCAGGCGGTAGAAGATGAAAAGCACCACAAAGAGGCCAGTAATCAGCAGAATATCCAGCGTCAGGCCGTGCGCCACCACCGCGACTTCCACGGTGATGAGCAACATGGTGACGAAATCGGCAATCAGAGCCGAAAGGAGTAGCGTTTGACCATAGCGGCCACCGATGAGGCCGGTTTCCTTCAGCACCGGCACGACCACCCCCAGCGAGGTGGTGGAGAGAATGAGCGCCATCAAGGGCAAATCGCTGGTCAAGCCCATCCGCCAGATGACGAAAGCCACCGCCGCGGCCAGGGCAAGGGTCGCGAGAAAGTGTAACCCGGCCAGCACCAGCGGATGGTCGCCACGGCGGGAGGCTTTGTCTTGCACCGCAGCGTTCATGCCCAGACTGGTGAGGTCCACCTCCATGCCCGCCAGGAACATCAGGAAAACGAAACCAAACTCGGCCAAAAGTTCCAGGGCGGGGTCATGTTGCGGCACCCAGTTCAGGCCGCTCTTGCCCACGATCATGCCCCCCAGAATTTCGCCCACCATAATGGGCAACGTCAGGCCGCGGAAACGCCCCAGCAAAAGGGGCACCAGGGCTGCCAGGGCGATCACCACCAGCAGTGGCAAGAAGGATGAAGTTGTTTCAGGGAGAGGAGAAAATAGCATCAGCGTAACCGGTGCCGCGGGCTACTTCAGCCAGCGGGCAAGGAGATTGAGAAGCAAGGTAAAAAGCACAGAAAGCAGCACAGAGGTCGCCAGCGGCACGACGCAGGTGAAATTACCCCGCTGGTACACGAAATCGCCCGGCAGGCGGCCCAAAGGCACACCCCAGCGAGCCAGCAACACCAGCAGCCCGCCCAGCACGAAGAGCAGGCCGCCCAGTAGCATCAACCACCGTCCGAAAGAGGCCATCGGGCACCTCCAATCTGTGCTTGCGGCAGGGAAGACAACCCAACCGTGGGCTTACAACAGCGGTGGCTGCTCAGCCCGGTCGTAAGGAATGCCTAAATGCTCATAGGCCGCGCGGGTCGCCACGCGCCCTTGAGCAGTGCGTTCCAGGAAGCCCAGCCGCAGCAGGTAGGGCTCGACAACTTCCATGATAGTATCGGCCGCCTCGCTGACCGAAGCAGCGATCGTATTCAGCCCCACCGGCCCGCCGCGGTATTTCTCGATGATGGTACGCAGCACCTGGCGGTCGACGTCGTCCAGTCCCAGGGAATCCACGTTGAGCAGGTCGAGGGCTTCCTGCGCCAGCGGCAGGGTGATGGTGCCATTACCGCGCACCTGGGCGTAATCGCGCACCCGCCGCAGCAGCCGCAAGGCAATGCGGGGCGTGCCGCGCGCCCGGCGGGCAATTTCGGCAATGCCCTCCGGGGAAGCCGCCACCCCCAGCGCCTCGGCCGCACGCGCGACAATGGTTTCCATCGCAGATTGGTCATAATAATCGAGGCGGTAAACCGCGCCAAAGCGCGCCCGCAGCGGCGCAGTGACCAGCGCCAGGCGGGTGGTCGCCCCAACCACGGTGAAACGAGGCAGGCGCAGGCGCACCGAGCGGGCCGCCGGGCCTTTGCCAATCACAATATCCAGGGCAAAGTCTTCCATCGCCGGGTAAAGCACCTCTTCCACCGCCCGGCCGAGGCGATGCACTTCGTCGATAAAGAGAATGTCACCGGCGCGCAGGTTGGTGAGGATGGCAGCCAGGTCGCCGGCGCGCTCGATGGCCGGGCCGGAGGTGACTTTGATATCTACCCCCATTTCGTTGGCAAGGATGTGGGCTAAAGTGGTTTTGCCCAACCCCGGCGGGCCGTAAAAAAGGACATGATCAAGCGGCTCACCGCGCTTTTTGGCTGCGGCGAGCAAAATCGCCAGATTCTCTTTGATCTGCTCCTGGCCGATCAGGTCGTCCAACCGCCGGGGACGGAGGGCGTAATCGCGCGGGTCGCTGGCTTGTGGTTCGGGGCTGATGAGGCGCTCGTCGGTCATGGTGAGGATTATAACAGAATGCGCCACTTGCTACGCCCTACCCTGCGGCGACGCAGAGGGCATCGTGACCAGCAAAACCAGATCGTTCACATTCGTCTGCGTCGGGCCGGTGCGCAGCAGGCCGCCGACGGCTTCCCAAAAAGCATAGGCATCATGGCGGCGAAGGAAGTCGGCAGGCTCGAAGCCAAGGGCGCGCGCGCGGGCGAAGGTTTCCCCCGTAGCGGCAGCACCCGCGGCGTCAGTGGGGCCATCGGTGCCATCGGTGGCGAAGGAAATCAGCCACACATCCGGCAGCCCGGCCAAAGCCTCCACCGCAGCCAGGGCAAGTTCCTGGTTGCGCCCGCCAAGGCCGTGCGTCTCCCCCAGGGTGACGGTGGTTTCGCCCCCCAGCAGCAGGCAAGCCGGGCGGGGCAGCGGGCGGTCGCGGCGTGCCATTTCTTGCAGCACGGCGGCCAGGCCGCGCCCGATTTCGCGGGCTTCGCCTTGCAACGCGGTGGTGGCAATGGCTGTGTGGAAACCCTGTCGGCGCGCCTCTGCTGCCGCGGCCTCCACCGCCAGCGTAAGGTTCCCCACAATGCGGTGGTGCACCCGCGCGAACAAGGGGTCGCCGGGCTTGGGCGTTTCAGGGATTTCGCCCCGCACCCCTCGTTGCAGCCATTCCCGCACAGCCGGGGGCACCCGGTCGGTCAGGCCGTGACGCGCCAGCACCCGCCAGGCATCAGCAAATGTGGTGGGGTCGGGCACGGCAGGGCCAGAGGCAATGGCATCCAGCGGGTCGCCGAGGACGTCGGAAAGCACCAACGCGACCACCCGCGCCGGTGCAGCAGCACGCGCCAGCCCGCCCCCCTTGACGGCGTCGAGGTGCTTGCGGACAGCGTTGATTTCCTGAATGGTGGCGCCGGAAGCCAGCAACAGTTCAGTCGTGCGCTGCATATCGGCCAGCGTCAGCGGCAGGTGCGGCGCAGTCGCCAGAGCAGACCCTCCGCCGGAGATCAACAGTAGCACGGCATCGTCGAGGCGCAAGCCCCGCAGGGCAGCCAGCATCGCTGCGGCAGCGCGCACGCTGCCTTCGTTGGGCACGGGGTGCCCCCCAATGCGGACGCTAAAGCCGGGCAATTCTCCGGGGGCATAGCCAGCCTTGGTCACCACCAGCCCGCGGGCAATGCGCTCGCCCAACACCTCGCGCGCCGCGCGCGCCATCGGGAAAGCGGCCTTCCCCAGCGCGAGGACAATTACCCGCGGCGCGGCCAGCAGGGCCTGGGTAGGCAGGTCGGGCGATTCCAGCGCCCGTTTCACGGCCAGGTAAGGGTCAACGGCTTCCAGCGCCGATGCCAGCACCTGTCGAAGGCTTTCAGGCAGCGGTAAGGCCTCTGGGAGTGTGGTCATGGCATTTTCCTCATCCGTGCGCTGAGCAGAACCCACGCGCCCTTCGCCCCCTGCCTCTGAGCAGCGCTTCCGCCCAGCGGGGGGGAGGCAGAGACAGCCCCGGCCGCAAGCACCACCAGTCAAAAAACGAAAAACCCCAGCGCGAGCGCCGTCGCCCGTCGTGGGGTCATGGGGTGCCTTGCCGCTGCCGTTCCTCCTCCCAACGGGCGAGGAGGGTGCGCTCCTCGTCGGTCAGGTCGGCGTGCGCCAGCAGGTCGGGGCGGCGTTCCCAGGTGCGGCGCAACGACTGCTCTCGCCGCCAGCGGGCAATGCGGGCGTGGTCGCCGGAACGGAGCACTTCCGGCACTTCCCAGCCTCGGAAGACCGGCGGGCGGGTGTAGTGCGGGTGTTCCAGCAAGCCGTGGGCATGGGAATCCTTCGCGGGGGCGTCGGGGTCACCCAGCACGCCGGGCAGCAGGCGGGTGACGGCGTCCATCACCACCAGGGCGGCCAGTTCGCCGCCAGTGAGGACGTAATCGCCAATGGAAATTTCGTCGGTCACGAGGTGCTCGCGAACTCGCTCATCTACCCCCTCATAGCGGCCACACAGCAAGGCAAGGTGCGGCTGTTGGGCAAGTTCCCGCGCCACGCTTTGGGTAAACGGCCTGCCCTGTGGGGTTAGCAAAATCACAGGGCAGGCAGGGGGGCTTCCCAGCACACCTTCGACGGCCGCGAAAATAGGCTCCGGCTTCATCACCATGCCGCCGCCGCCGCCATATGGCTCATCGTCCACCACGTGGTGCCTGTCGGTCGTCCAATCGCGAATGTTGTGCAACGCAATATCCACCAGGCCACGGGCGCGGGCGCGCGCGATGATGCTGGCATCAATGTAAGGCACGAAAACTTCGGGGAAGAGGGTAAAAACGTCAAAGCGCATGAGCCAGGGTGCTCCGTAGGCAGCAGGGGGTGCAAAGGCAACCCGCCCTATTCATCCTCGGGCGGCTCCATGCCGGGCCAGTGGATGTCAACCACATCGCCGTGGACATCGATGCGTACGCGGAAGCCCAACATGCCCATGTAGGCACGATGCTCCTCGGGAATGCCCGCCTGCAACACTTCGTCGATATGCTGGTCGAGGTTCTTGAACTGCACTTCCAGCGCGGCTTTGCTGAAAGGATCGGTCTGCCCCAACAACTGCGCCGCCTGTTCGGAAAGCACGTCTTCGTGGCCTTCGACCAGGGCAAACATCTCTTCCAGCACCTGGCGATCGACCACTTCCGAAGGAATGTGACGGCGGAAACCGGCATCATCAACGACATAGCAGGGTTCGTCGCCCACGTAGGCAACTTCCACCGCGCGATCCTCTTCGTCCACCACTAACCCGGCAAAAAGGGGCTGACGTTTCATCGGTGAACCTCCACAGGCGTCCCATAGCGTTTCTTGTAGGCGTATTGTTCGCCAAAGGGCACGACCGGCGTCGTCCAGCGATACACCCACAGGGCGGCGGTAGGGCTCAGGTTGATGCAGCCGTGGGAACGCGGCTTGCCAAAATCGTTGTGCCAGTACGTGCCGTGGAAGGAAATGCCGCTCTCGGTAATATAACACACCCATGGCACACCGGGGAGGTCAAATTCAGGCGCGGCGCGATTGCCCGCGGCCATGTGGCGGTAAGGCCGCTTGTGGTAGGTCGAAAATCGCCCCACAGGGGTGCTGTAATAGCCCATACCGGTGGCCGCCCTGGCCGCGAACACCGCCCGCCCGCCTTCATAAGCCGTCACAATCTGACGCGTCAGGTTCACCCGCAGCAACTTTTCCGAAAGCGGCACTTCAGGGCTCAAAGGGGCTACATCGGCAGGCTGTACCAACCGCAAATGCCGCGCCGGCGCGTAGTAGAAGAAATTCTTCCACTTATCATCTTCGATCTGATACCACATCTCGCCATCCTGCCCCTGCACCAACCGCACCACCCAGTGCGTGGTGGCATAATACAGCCGATAGCGCGGCGCACGGATGCGCGCTGGCTCGCCGTAGCCATCGGTGTAAGGCACGGTCACTTCGGCAAGTGCCCCTCCATCGGGAATGGACTGTGGCTTGTTCAATCGCACCTGCACCGGCTGCACCCCGCCGGAATGCACATAGCCCCGCCGCGGAACGTGATACCACAGGCGGTTGTAATCCGGTTTGTCATCCCCCACCACCACGGCGTCAATAGGAAACCCCTCATCACGCCACAACCCCGCAAGCCGTTTGGACGAAAAAGAGGGCTTCGCATAAAGCGCGGTGCGCTCGAAGGCCACGCGCCCCTGGAAGCCCGTAGGCACAGGGGCATTCCGCAAGCCAAAAACCGGCAGCGCCGCGCCCAGAAGCCCCAGGCCGGCAAGTTTCAGGAAGTCACGGCGGCCGAGGCGAGAAGGCAAAGTGTCAAAAGAATCGGTTTCAAAAGGCATGATGTGGATGAGCGGCTACCACAACGCAGGAATACTTGACAGGGGAGCACCTGACACAGGAATATCTCAATAGTGAATGTGCACCGTGGTGCCCAGCGGCGCCCAGTTGAAAAGCCATTGGGCATCTGGCGTGCGCATGTTCACGCAGCCATGGCTCATCGGCACCCCAAAGTTGTGGTGCCAGTAGGTGCCGTGAATGCCGTAACCACGGTAAAAATACATCGTATAGGGCACGTTCGGCAGGTAATAACCCGGCCCGGTCATAAGGGTGGAAACATACTTGACATAGATGTGATAGGTGCCAGTCACAGTAGGATAGGCCGCCACGCCCGTAGAAACCACGAATTGCCGGATGAGTTGCGTGCCAACGTAGGCATACAGCCGCTGGCGCGAGAGGTTGACGTCGATCCACTTGTCGTGCGGCCCCACACCCGGCGGAAGCCCGCGGGCGCCAGAAGGCAGCAACACCGGCGGGGATGGCGGCGGTGGCGGGGGCGGAGGCGGTCGTCGCGTTGCAGTGGGGCGGGGTGTCGGCGATGGGATGGGCGTGGCCGTCGGCGTGGGAGTAGCGGTGGGAGTTGGCGTCGGGGTGGGGGTGTTGGTCGGCGTGGGGGTAATGGTGGGTTTGGCAAGGGCATTGGCGCGGGGTTGAGGTCGGGCCAGATCCATCGCCCGCGCGGGGAAGCCGGCCGCGAAGGCCCACACAGCCAACAAAAGCACCACCACCGCCGCCACGGGCAGCCAGCCAACCCGCCGCCGGGCGTAAGCCTCGGCAGGCGGAGCAGACACCGTCACCGCGGGGGTAGGGCGTTCCCGCAAACGCCGCGCAGCCCACGCCATCCCTTTGCGGGCACGGCGACTGCGGGGGTTGATTTCCAGCGCCCGCTCCAGATAACCAATGCTCGCACGCGGCGATTGCGCCAGCCCTGCCAGCACCAGCCACGGGTCTTCCCAGTCGGGGGCCAGAGCCGCGGCCTGCGCGGCCAGACGGCGCGCCTCTCGCTGTTGACCGCGGCGCATCGCACGCACGGCCTTTTGCAACAGCAAACGGGCCTGGGGCGAAGGTGTACTCATGGCGTTCCGGTAGGCGTAGGCGCTTGCACCGGCTCATTCCGCAGGTAGCAAAGAATGCCATCGGCGATGCCGCGCGCCACTTCGTCGGGATGGTTCACCAACAGGTTGCGGTCCATGCCCAGGAACCCGGTTTCAATGATGACCGCGGGGGTGGTGGGGGCAATTTCCCGGAAAGCATGGTATTGCGTCATGTGACGGCTGACGCTGGTAGGATGGTAAGGCAAGTGGGTCACGGCGGCATAGCGGGCGTCGATGCAGGCCTTGAGATGCCGCGAATTTTGCAATTGCGCCGGGTCTTGAATGCCGGTAGCGGGGGCGGTTTTGAATCCCGTCCAATCAGGGCGAGGGGTACAGACGTCGGCATGAATGGAGACCAGCGCAGCAGCCTGGTAGTGCTTCAGACGGGGGTCAAACTCGGCCAGCAAATCCACACGATAGCCGGCGCGCTGCAAATCGGCCACCACCCGCAGCGCAATCGCGTGGTTGACTTCTTCTTCGGTCAGGCCATCGGGGCAGGTTGCGCCGGCGTCGCTCTTCCAATGGCCGGAAATGATGCCAATTCGCGCCGCCGGCGGCACGGTGGGCGTGGGGAGCAACACCACCGTGTGTCCCCCGCTTTCCCCGGTGCTGAACAGCCCGCGCAGCGAGAACGTTGGCACTTCGTTAGGCCCCCACGAGACCAGCACCAGCGCAATCAGCGCCGACCAGAACAGGCCGCGCAAAAAAAGGCTCAACGCGCTTTCGCGCTCGCGGGCATGGGAAGAAGCAGAACGAGAAGGCATAGATTTCCTGAGCGTGCTATCGTCGGTTGGCCGGACACACCGCTGCACCGCGCCCGGCATTTCCGGTTGTGCACCAATTATGCCAACTGCCAGCAGCGGCGAAAGCGGCGTTGTGCCGCGGCCAGGGCCGCCTCGGCCTGGCGGCTTTCCGCCGCGGGCAGGGGAAGCGCCACAAACTCGTCGGCGTCCAGCACCACCTGGCGACCGTTCGGCAACACGACCAGATCCAGCGCCAAGTCACGGTAAGCCACCCCATCGGGGCTGACTTCCAACGGCTCGCCGATGTTGACATACCAGCCACGCAGGCGGCCGTTTTCGCGAGCATACACCGCGAAAATATTGTACCAGCGATTGGCGTAATAGGTCTCGACAAAACAATCGCCGGGGGCCAGCCACAAACCGCCGACCACCATCGGGCCCATGCGGAACACCGCGGCCACGGTCAGGCTATGTGCACCGCGCCACAGCACCCATGCCGGGTAACGGTACACTTCACAGCCGGCCGCATCCATCTTGCGCACCCACAGCCCGGGCGGCCCGGACAACCGGGCACACAAGGAGCGCCGCGGTGAGAGCGAAAAGGAAGGGGCGTCCATACCCCAATTGTAATGCCTCTGCCGTGCCTTCCTCTGCAAGGTGCGATATAATCACCCCCACGAAGGAGGCACGCATCTTATGACGACCCTTTTGATTTTCATCGCGGCCTTAGCGTTGATGATTTTGCTTCACGAACTCGGCCACTTCATTGCAGCGCGGCTGGTCGGCATTCCCATCGAGGAATTCGGCATCGGCTTTCCGCCGCGGATTGCCACCCTGTTTACCGCGGGCGGCACCCGTTACACCCTCAACGCCATCCCACTGGGGGGCTTCGTGCGCCCCAAAATGATCAGCGATGGCAGCGACGGCGAGCAACCGGTCGACGCGCTGACCGCCGCGCCCCCCGGGCGGCAACTGGTGGTCGCCGTGGCTGGGCCTCTGATGAACATTTTGATCGCGGTGGTGCTCTACATCATTATCTTCGCTCACCAGGGGGTGCCCCAACTCGACAAGGTCGCCATCGTTGACACCGCGCCCAACTCGCCCGCCGCCGAAGCGGGGCTGCAACCGGGCGACATCATCGTGGCCGTCGATGGGGCGCGCGTGACCGGGCCCGCTGACCTGCACGACGCCATCTACGCCCACTTAGGCGAGCCCATTCGCCTGACGGTGGAGCGCGATGGGCAGGAAATCACCGTCACCCTGACCCCGCGCAATCCCCCGCCGCCCGACGGCGCGATCGGCATTCTGATGGCGCACCCACTGCGGCAGGCTTCCCTCTTTGAGACCATAGGATGGGGCATCAAAGCCACAGCCGACGACGTGGTGCAAGTCGCGCGCTACCCGATTACCCTCTTGCAACGCAGCCACCCCACCAACGCCCGCCTGCTGGGCTACAAGGGCATGTACGAAATGTATCGCCAGTTTCGCGCTGCCGACGTGCAAGCCGCGCAAGAAGCCCCCAAGGATGCCTTCCCCGTCAACACCATCGTCTTCTTCATCATCGTAACCGTCTCGTTAGGGGTGTTCAACCTGCTCCCGCTGCCTGCATTGGATGGCGGGCGCATCGTCATTGCCCTGGTTGAACTCGTCTCGCGACGGCGCATTCCTGTTTCGGTGGTCAACGCGATCAACTTTGTCGGTTTCGTGGCACTCTTGGGGCTGCTCCTACTCATCAATCTGCGAGAATGGTTGCCTTAGCCCCGGAAGCGGTGGTTTCTGGCCCCTTTGCCCGAAATGGAGAAAAGCGATATGGATACAGCCTACCCTGTTCCCGATTTTGAGGAAGTGTTGCGAGCGCTCACCGATGAAAGCCAGCCTTTCCCGCCCCAATACCTTTACCACCTGGGCGACCTCCCACCGGAAGACGCGGCGCGGCTGGCGGAAGTCTGGCCTAAAGTGCCCCTGCAACGCCGCCGGGGCCTGGTGGAAGACCTGGAAGTCATCACCGATACCGACCTGACGGCCGCGTTCAAAGAAGTGGGACTGATTGCCCTCGAAGACGCCGACGCTGCCGTGCGCTTCGGCGGCATCCGCCTGCTGTGGCTGGAAGACGACCTCACCATCATTCCCCGCCTGCTGGAACTGGCCAAGCACGACCCCGACGTGGAAGTGCGCGCCAACGCCGTGGGGGCATTGGGCGGCTTCATGTATTTTGCCGCCCTGGAAGAACTGCCCTGGAACTACACCCACGATATCGAAACCACGCTCATGGGCTTCCTGAAAGACGAATCGGAAGACGAACTGGTGCGCCGCCAGGCGCTGGAAGTGCTCGGCTACTCCCTCAACCTGGATATGGCCCCCTGGATCGAAGACGCCTTCGCCAGCCCCTCCGAGGCATGGCAGGCCAGCGCGCTCTTCGCCGCCGGACGCAGCGGACAAGAGCAGTGGGGCGAGAAAGTGCTTTCATACCTTCACAACACCAACCCTCGCCTGCGCGCCGAAGCCGCGCGGGCCGCGGGCGAGTTGCTTCTCAAAGAAGCGCGCGACGACCTGGTAGAGTTGCTGGAAGACGTCGATGCCGACGTCCGCATGATGGCTGCCTGGGCGCTTTCCGAAATTGGCGGGGGCGAAGACATCGCCGCGGCGCTGGAAGCCGCGCTGGAAAACGCCGCCGACGATGAGGAAACCGCCGCACTGGAAGAAGCCCTCAGCAACCTCGCCTTCACCGACGGGATGGAAGAACTTCTGATGATGGACCTCAGCCCTGAAGACCTGGAAGACATGATTCACACCGACGACCTCGACGAACTGCTCGACCTCTTCGGGGACGATGAAGAGGAGGCATAGCCTGTGAAATGGTGGGGGTGGTGCCTGGCGGGTGTGGCATTCCTCTGGTTGGGGGTGGGGAAACCCGCGCCCGCGGCAGCAGCCTCTGCACCGGTGGAAGTGCTGCCCGAGGTGCATTACACCTTCGGCGAGCAAATTCTCTTTCAGGCGCGGTTTACTCCCCCCGACAAAGTTACAAAAGCGGTAATCTTTTACCGCCCGGCCTGGCAACAGGCCAAGACGTTTTTCGGCGAAATGACCCTTGAGCCGGACGGCACGGCCTTCTTTGCCCACAACCTTCAGGAAGCCCCTTTCCCGGCTTTCATCACCCTTTACTATTGGTTCCGGCTCACGCTCGCTGACGGCACAACCTACACTTCCCCCTCTTTCACCTTCGTGCTCACCGACACACGCTTCCACTGGCAGACGATGGAAGCACCGCCTTTCCACGTCTTCTGGTATCGCGGCGATGCTGGTTTTGCCCGCCAAATTGCCGACGCGGCCGCGGCAGGGCTCAGCCAGGCGCAGGCGCTTTGGAACGCCCCCACCCCGGAAAGCGTCGCCATCTACGCCTACGCCGACCCCCAGGCGCTGCAAAGCGCCCTGGGCCTGGAAAGCTGGGCTGCGGGCCATGCTTCCCCCCGGCTGGGGGCGCTTTATGTGGCACTGCCGCCCGGCCCCCAGCAGGAAGCCGAGATCCGCCGACTGGTGCCCCATGAACTGGCACACTATCTGCTCTATCACCTTGCCGGCGATGTAGGGTATCACAACCTGCCGGTGTGGCTCAACGAAGGGCTGGCTTCGGTCACCGAACTGACCCCCAACCCCGACTACGCCGCGGCTCTGGAACATGCCGCCCAAACCGGCGACTGGCTGCCGCTGAGCGACCTGTGTGCTTACTTTCCCAACGACGCTTCGGGCGCCTTGCTGGCCTATGCCGAATCGGCCTCGTTCACGCAATACCTGCTCAAGCGCTATGGCCGGGCAACCATGCATGCTTTAGTGCTGACCTATGCCCAGGGCGTGGGCTGCCAGGAAGGCGTGGTGCAGGTATTGGGCGAACCACTGCCCCTGCTGATGCGCGACTGGCAGCGCAGCATTTCGCCCCACAGCCCCCTAAGCGACGCGCTCACCCGCCTGCTGCCGTGGCTGCTGCTGCTCGGCGTGGTCGGGGCTTCCCTGCTGGCCGGCGCGTGGATGGGGCGCAAAAACCGGCCATAGCCGCCGGGCGGTAAGGTGCACACCCCTCACCTGCGGAGGATGCCATGTCCACGGAAACCACCGAATTCCAGGCCCGTTTTCACGCCTTCGTCCGTGGCCGCGTGCAAGGCGTGGGCTTCCGCAACTATGCCCTGCAAACCGCCCGCCGCCTGGGGGTACGCGGCTGGGTGCGCAATCGCATTGGCGGCTCGGTCGAAGTCGTCGCCGAGGGTCACAAAACCACCCTGGAAGCCTTCCTCAAAGCCCTGCACCGTGGCCCTGCCATGGCCTACGTGACCGATGTGGAAGTCACCTGGGAGCCGCCCCAGGGCGAAGAAGGCGCTTTCCGGGTGCGCGGCACCGTCTGAGAGCCGCCCTACCCCCTACCCCGAGGAAACCATGAGCACCCTTTGCCTGCACCACAACGACGCCGACGGCCGTGCTTCTGCAGCCATTGTGCGGCGCTTTTACGGCCCTGAAACCACATGCTACGAGATGAACTACGGCGAGCCTGTGCCGTGGGAAGCCGTGGCCGAAGCCGAGCGCGTGGTGGTGGTTGATTTTTCCCTGCCGCCCGAAACCATGCGCCGCCTGGCCGAGGGCCGGGAATTCATCTGGATTGACCACCACAAAACCTCGCTGGAAGCCCTGGCCGCCGAGGCCGCCGAGCGCGGCTGGCCGGGCATTCGCGACACCGCCGAAGCCGCGTGCGTGCTCACGTGGCGCTTCTTCTTCCCCCAGCAGCCGGTGCCCCGGGCTATCGTGCTCATCGGCGACCGCGACATCTGGCGATGGGCCGAAGCCGACACCGGCGCATTCAACGCCGGCCTGTATGCCGAAGAAGACACCTCACCCTGCAACGATGCACTCTGGCAGCCCCTGCTCGACGACAACCCCGCAGCACTGCAACGCCTGCTCACCCGCGGCGAAATTCTTCACACCGCTCGCCTGCGGGAAACCCGCCGCACGGTAGACAACAAAGGCTTCGAAGTCGTCTTTGAAGGGCACCGCACTTTAGCAGTGAACGCCCGCGGCACAGGCGAAATGGGCGAATACATCCGCCAGCAGGGTTACACCCTGGGGTACTGTTACAGCGATGCCTGGCACAACGGCCAGCTTTACACCTTCGTCACCCTTTACTCCGACCAGGTCGACGTCTCGGCCATCGCCCGCAAATTTGGGGGCGGGGGACACCCGGGGGCAGCGGGGTTTGGCTTCCCCCGCGGCGAAACACCCTTTCCGCCAGGCAGCGAATGGTCGTGGAAGGCTTCTTGAAGCAGTTCCCTCTTGATTTTCTCCCGAAATCCTCTACAATAAAAGCAGCATTCGCGAAGCCGCACACGGAACTTCAAGGAGAGACTGCCATGGAAGTCATCAAAGTATCAGGCACATCGCGAACTTCGGCTGTGGCCGGGGCGATTGCCGGGGTGTTCCGCGAGCACCAACGGGCGGAAGTCCAGGCGATCGGTGCGGGCGCAGTCAACCAAGCTGTCAAGGCGCTCATCCTCGCCCGCAGTTACCTGGCCGAAGACGGTTACCACGTGGTTTTCGTTCCCAAATTCACCGACGTGGAAATCGACGAGAAGGTGCGCACGGCCATCAAATTCGTGGTGTTGGCGTGCGAGGAATCTGCCGCCGAAAGCGAAGCCACGCCCGAAGCACCAGCAGAAGCATAGCTCCACCTCAGCACGAAAGGAAGGCCGCACGACATGGGGGGAAGCCGAAAAACCCAATGGGTGATGATGTTGCCCGTGGCGTTGCTCAGCATGTGGGTCATGATGAGCGCGCCGCGGGCTTTTGCGTTTTCGGCCACCGCCGCAGCAGCGACCGGGGAGACACCCACCCTCACCACGACCTCTCCCAGCCCCACGCCCACCCTCGCCCTCACCGCCACAGCCACTTCGACGCCAACACCAACGCCAACACCGACACCGACAACCAGACCGACCTCCACCGCTTCACCCACGCCCACGCCTCACGCTGTGCGCGCGGTGCTCATCAGCGAAATTGCCTGGGCAGGCACGGCAGCCTCGGCCAACGACGAGTGGATTGAACTCTACAACGCCACCGACCACGCCATCGACCTCGACGGCTGGCACCTCACCGCCGCCGATGGCACGCCCCACATCGTGCTGCACGGCACCATCCCCGCCCACGGCTTCTACCTCCTGGAACGCACCGACGATTCCACCGTCGCCGACATCCCCGCCGACCAGATCTACACCGGCGCGCTGGAAAACGGCGGCGAAAGCCTGACCCTCACCGACCCTTCTGGGGCCATCATCGACACTGCCAACGCGGACGGCGGCGCGTGGCCTGCCGGCAACGCGGCTTCCCGCGCCACCATGGAACGCATCGGCCTGGCGCCCGACAGCGACGCCGCCTGGGGCACCAACACCGGCTTCCTCACCCACGGCCACGATGCCCACGGCAACCCCCTGCGCGGCACTGCCAAATGGACCAACTCGGTCAATTTCCCCACGCCGACACCTTCCCCAACGCCCAC
>DRMV01000006.1 GCA_011322445.1 Chloroflexota bacterium
CGGCGAGCGCCCCTTCGAGTTCCTTGATGCGTTGCTCCATTTGCTGAAAGGTGGGCTGGTCTTCTGGTGAGCAGATGAGCACTTGCTCGGTGCGGAAGCCCTCTTTGCCGTACTTTTGCACCCAGCGCTTGATGGTGGTCGAGTCGCCAATCCCATACTTCTGCTTCAGGTAATGGGCGCTTGCGCCTGCTTCGTACTCGCGTACAACCTGGCGCTTGAAACTTTCACTGTAACGTTTGATTTTGGTCGTACCCATATATGCCGTCCTTTTTTGGTGAGTTTACCTGTTGTCAGTGTAAACTATATTCAGGACGGGTCACGAAAAGTCACCGTTCACTGTAACACCTGACACCGGAGCACTTTCCCCATGCTTTCCCTCCTTCGCCGAGCCTATCAGACTGCCCAATGGCTGCCCGAGTGGCCTGCGGCGGCCTTTCACCCCTGGCGGCTTGAGAGCAAGCGCCGCCTGGCTGCCCTGCACGATGTGCATCGCGGGCAGCGTTGTTTCGTCATTGGTAACGGCCCCAGCCTGCGTCGCACCGATGTTTCCAAACTGCGGGACGAAATCACCTTTGGGATGAACCGCATTTACCTGGCCTTCCCCGGTTGGGGCTTTCGCACCACTTACCTGGTTTCGGTCAACGATTTGGTCATCGAGCAGTGTGCGGCCGATTTTCGGGAGCTGGCAATGCCCAAATTCTTCACGTGGCGCGCCCGCCGCTGGCTGCCTGCCGACGAGCATACCACCTTCCTGTTCACCACCTACATGGCCCCCAAATTTGCCACCGACGCCCGCGGCCGCCTGTGGGAAGGCGCGACCGTGACCTACGTCAGCCTGCAACTGGCCTTCCACATGGGTTGCGAAGAAGTCATTCTCATTGGCGTGGACCACAACTTTGCCACCAAAGGCCCGGCTAACCAAACCGTGGTGTCGGAGGGCGACGACCCCAACCACTTCCACCCCGGCTATTTTGGTAAGGGTTTCCGCTGGCAGTTGCCCGATCTGGAGACCTCGGAAATGGCCTACCGCATGGCGCGGGAAGCCTACGAAAAAGCCGGACGCCGCGTGCTCGACGCTACCGTGGGCGGCAAACTGACCGTGTTCCCGAAAGTGGATTACGAGAGCCTGTTCTGATGCCTGCGGTGCGTTGGGAAACCCTGCGGCAGGAAGCCCAGGCGTTGGCCGCCCATGCCCACGCCCCGGCAGCGTTTGCTGAGACGTGGGGCGAGGTGTTGAGGCGCTACGCCGACCGCACTTTCCGGCCTGGGCAGGCGGTGGGTGCGCCGCGGTTGCCGAGTTATCATTTGCCCCCTGCGGTGCTGATGGGGTTGTGGCAGGGGCTGCGCGGTCACCTGGAAAGCCGTCCGGCGCTGGTGCTTCCCCTGGCGGAAGCCCTGTGGGCGCGCCCTGATCTGGAATCACATTGGATGGCTGCCCGTTTGCTGGGGTTAGCGGCAGTGCAGCCGCCGGAGCCGGTGTTGCAACGTTTCTGGCGTTGGTTGGCTGCCGCGCCCGACCCTGCCATTGCCACGGCTTTGTTGGAATATGGCACGGCTCGGTTGGTAGCCGAGGCGCCTCAGGCTTATCTGGATGCCGTGGGGGCGATGTTGGGCCAAGAAGATGGCGTGGCCCTGGGCTTGCGGGCGCTGGTGCCGCTGTTGGGAGCCCCGCATTTTGAGAACCTGCCGCGTGTGTTGCGTTTTGTCGCGCCTTTGCTTTCGCCCCCCGACCCGGCGCTGCGTCCGGAACTGGCCGCCGTACTGCGTGTGATGGCGCGCCGCTGGCCGGAAGAGGTTACACCGTTTTTGCGCTCACTGTGGCGCGCCTATCCTGATGCGACCCTGGCCTGGTTGTTGCGGCGGCTGCTTTCGGTGCTGCCCCCTGAAGCCGCACAGAGCCTCAAGGCGATGCTCGCCGAGCACCGCTGAACTCGCGGCGGGGACGCTGGTCGCTGTGTAGAGATGCCTATGTTTTCCCCTTTGACGCTGACCTTGATCATCACCGCTTTGGCGGCCATCGTGCTCATTAGTGGCAAAGTGCGTCCCGATTTGGTGGGCTTGATGGTGGCGCTGAGCCTGGCTTTGACGGGGGTTTTGCCGTTGAAAAGCGCTTTGGGGGGCTTTTCGAGCGATGTGGTTTTTGTTTTACTTTCCATCTTTATCCTTACCAAAGGGCTGGAAAACACCGGCGTCACCGCGTGGCTGGGAGAGCGGCTGGCGCGGTTGGGCAGCGGTTCAGAAGGCCGTTTGGTGGGCGTGACGATGGTGGCTTCGGCGGTGCTTTCCCTTTTTATGAATACGGTGGCCGCAGCGGCGGTGCTTTTGCCGCCCGTGCTTGCCATTACCCGCCGTCGGCGCGATGTGGCCCCTTCGCGGGTGCTTATCCCGCTGGCCTATGCCACGTTGTTGGGCGGTACGGCCACCTTGCTGACCACTGCCAACCTGGTGACCAGCGCGTCGCTGGCGGCGCACGGGTTGAAGCCTTATGGGTTGCTCGATTTTCTGCCGGTGGGCCTGCCGGTGACGGCCGCGGGCTTGCTTTTCATGTTGCTGGTGGGGCGGCGGTTGTTGCCACGCTACCCTGCCGAGCCCGGCGGCGAGGCCCTCGCCGACCTGGTGGAAGCCTATCGCCTCCGGGAGGGCTTGCATGCTTTCCGGGTTGCGCCTGATTCCCCCCTGGTGGGGCGGCCCGCCCGCAAGCCGCGCACGGCAACCGATGCCGGCCTGACGCCGGTGGGGCTGCTGGTAGGGGGGCGCATTGCTTTTGCCGACCGCCTGCCGCCTGAGCGCCGTTTGCGCCCTGGTGATATTCTCGTGGTTGTGGGCACCAGCCCGCCGGATGTGCTGGCGCACCTGGGCCTGGAGCCGTGGGATGCGCCCGACCTGTACGACATTTTCCGCACCCAGGCGGTGCTGGTGGAACTGGCGCTCAACCCGCGCGGGAATGCCGCCGGTAAGACGCCACAATCGTTGCAACTTTATGCCCGCTATGGGCTGCGTATTCTGGCCGTGCGCCGCGGTTCAGAGGTGCTGGAGCACAATCTCTATACCCTGCCGCTGCGCCAGGGGGATGCGTTGTTGGCTTTGATTCCCGCGGAAAACGAGCCGCACCTGCGGGACGATGCCGATTTCGTGGTGTTGAGTGTGCATCGCGGAGAAGGGGGCAGCGTGGGCTGGCGGGGCTTTTTGGCGATTGCTTTGCTGGTGGCGGCGCTGGTGCCGGCGGCGCTGGGGTGGGCGCCGTTGGCGCTGACCACGCTTTCGGCGGCCACGCTGATGATGTTGGTGGGTATTGTGCCGCCGCCGCAGGCTTATCGGGTCATTCCGTGGCAGGTGCTGTTTCTCATCGGCGGGATGATTCCGTTGGGCGTTGCCATGCGCCAAACGGGGGCGGCGACCTTCCTGAGCCGTCAAATGCTGCTGCCGCTGGAGCACGCGCCGGGGTGGGCCATTGCGGCGGCCTTTCTGCTGCTGACGGCTTTGCTCGCGCAGGTGACCAGCGGGCAGGTGGCGGCACTGTTGCTGGCCCCCCTGGCGATTGCCGCTGCCGAAAGTTATGGCCTGCCGCCACGCGGGCTGGGCATGGCGGTGGCTGTGGGGGCTTCCTTCGCCTTTTTGCTGCCGACCGGCCACCCCGTCAACCTGCTGGTCATGCAGCCAGGGCGTTACAAACCGGCCGATTACCTCAAGGTGGGGCTGCCGCTGTTGCTGGTGGTTACGCCTGTGGCGGTGGTGGCGCTGCAATGGTTCTGGCTGCGGTGAGGCCTGTATTCCGCCTTGACAGCAACGGGGGGAAAGGGTAGCATACGGCTATCTTGCACCGGGCGGCATTGACCGCCGGGGAGGTGTTTTGTGTCTGTGCCCCAACCATTACCGCAACCTCAAACTTTTACCGACCGGATGCGCGTGCGTTTCAAAGGGGTGTTGGATGCCGTGGGCGGGTTTTTCAATCGCCTGGGTGTGCACCCCAATGCGATGACCGTGACCGGCGTGGTGGGCAATGCTGTGGCGGCTGTGCTGCTGGCGCAAGGCCGCATTGTGGTAGGAGGGCTGGTGGTGCTCGCGATGGGCGCGTTCGATGCCCTCGATGGCACGATGGCGCGCTTGCGCGGTGGCGGCACGGCGTGGGGGGCTTTCCTCGATTCGGTGGGCGACCGCTATTCCGAATTGTTGCTGTTTGGCGGGCTGGCCTATTTCTACGCTGCCCGCGGTGATTTGCTGGGAATGTCGCTGGCGTATGCTGCCGCAGCGGGGGCGGTGTTGGTTTCCTATACCCGCGCTCGCGCGGAGGCCCTGGGGTGGGAGGTCAAGGTCGGTTTGCTGACCCGCTTCGAGCGTTACCTGGTGCTGGCCCCTGCTTTGGTGCTCAACCTGCCGCTGATCGGCGTGGGGTTGATTGCCGTTGGCGCGAATCTGACCGCCTTCCAGCGGATTTTCTTCGCTCACCGGTTGGCGGTGGCTTCACAAACCCAAGACGAGGCATAGTGTTATGGTTTTTCATATTGGCCCTATCCCGATTCACGTGTACGGCCTGTTGCTGATGCTCGGCGCGCTCGCGGGCGCGTGGCTGGCGACGGTGGAAGCCAGGCGCCGCGGCCAGGACCCTGAAATTATTTGGGATGCGTTGACATGGGTGTTGATTGGCGGTGTCATTGGGGCGCGCCTGTGGCATGTTTTTACCCCGCCTGAATCAATGGTCGAGATGGGCATTACCACCCATTATTACCTCACCCACCCGCTGGCGATGATTGCCGTTTGGCGAGGGGGGCTGGGCATTCCGGGCGCGGTGATGGGTGGGTTGCTGGCGTTTTGGCTGTTTGCCCGCCGCCGCAAACTCAATTTTGCCCTTTGGCTGGATATTGCCGCCCCCGGCATTGCTTTGGGGCAAGCGATTGGTCGGTGGGGCAATTATGTCAATCAGGAACTCTACGGCGCGCCGACCCATTTGCCTTGGGCCATTTACATTGACCCGGCGCACCGTTTGCCCCAGTTTGCCGACCAGGCTTATTACCATCCGCTTTTCTTTTATGAGTTCCTTTGGAATTTGCTCAACATGGGTGTGCTGCTTTATGCTGCCCGCAAGTGGAGCGACCGGTTGTGCACCGGCGATATTTTCTTGATGTATCTCATCATTTACCCTGTGGGGCGCTTTTTCCTGGAATTCCTGCGGCTGGACCCGGCTGAAGTGGGCGGTCTGGATATCAACCAGATGCTGATGGCGGTGGTGGCGCTGAGCGCGGCTGCTGCGCTGGCCTGGCGGCATCGGCCGGGGGCGGCTGCGCCGCAACCAGCGGAAACGCCCGGCAAACGCCGCCGACGGCGTAAGTAGGCTTGGCGCCATGATTGTTGCAGAGCATTTGGGTAAGCGTTTCGATGATTTTTGGGCAGTAAGCGATTTCCACTTGAGCGTGGCGGCGGGGGAAGTGGTGGCTGTGCTCGGCCCCAATGGTGCCGGGAAGACCACAACCGTACGGATGTTGGCTTCCCTGCTGCGTCCCACGCGTGGGCGGGCAGTGGTGGCGGGTTTCGATACGGCGACGCAGGGCCTGGAGGTGCGCCGCCATGTGGGGGTGCTGACCGAACAACACGGGTTGTATACCCGGATGCCGGCGTATGAATATCTGGAAGTCTTTGGCAAAATCTATGGTCTGGAAGGCGACCTGTTGGCGCGCCGAATTGCCCATTGGATGGACTATTTTGGGCTTTGGGATTTCCGCACCTGGCGCATTGGCACGTATTCCAAGGGAATGCGGCAGAAACTGGCGCTGGCGCGCGCTTTGCTGCATGAGCCGCCGGTGCTTTTGCTCGATGAGCCTACCTCCGCGATGGATCCCGAAAGCGCGCGGCTGGTGCGGGAAGCCATTCGCGGTTTGCGCTCTCAGGACCGGGCGATTTTGCTCTGCACCCACAACCTTTACGAAGCCGAGGTGCTGGCCGACCGCATTGCCATTATGCAGGCGGGGCGGGTGGTCACCACGGGCACGCCGCAGACACTCAAGGACCGCTGGTTGGGCCCTCCGGTATTCGCGGTGATGCTTTCTCGCCCTGTGGAACACCCCTTGCCTGCTTTCCCTCCCGCGGTGGAGGTGGTGCGGGCTGAAGGGCGTACGTTGGAAATTCGCTCGCCCCAATGGGAGCGCGACAACGCCGCCGTGGTGGCGGCGCTGGTGGCTGCGGGGTATGGGGTGCTTCAAGTGGCTGAGGTGCCCCGTAGTTTGGAGCAGGTTTACCTCAAGGTGATGGCGCATGAACAGGCATGAGTGGAAGCGTTGGTGGCATGGCACGCTGTTGATTACCCGTCGCGAGGTGCGCGATCAGCTCCGCGACTGGCGCATTGTGCTGCCGATTGTCGGGCTGACGCTCTTCTTCCCGTTGTTGATGAATGCCACCGCCAAGGCGATGGTGAATTTTGTGGCCCGTTACGGGGCGGATATTGTGGCCGAGCGGTTGTTTCCTTTTTTGATGATGGTGGTGGGGTTTTTCCCTGCTTCGATTTCGCTGGTGGTGGCTCTGGAAAGTTTTGCCGGTGAGCGTGAGCGCCGCACGATGGAGCCCTTGCTGGTGGCACCCCTTACCGATGCGCAGTTGTATGTTGGGAAATTGCTGGCCGTGCTGTTTTTGCCGCTCACCGTGAGTTATGTCGGCGTGGGGGTGTATGTGGTCGGGCTGCATTTGGTCACAGGGTGGTGGCCTTCTGCCATTTTGCTGGGCATGGTGTTGTTGCTCACCACGGTGCAGGCAGTGATGATGGTTTCCGCGGCGGTGGTGATTTCCACGCAGGCCACTTCGGTGCGGGCGGCTAACTTGCTGGCTTCGCTGGTCATTGTGCCGGTAGCGCTGTTGTTGCAGGGGGAAAGTGTGATGATGTTCTATCAGCATTATGCGGTGCTGTGGGCCACGGCCGCGGCTGTGCTGCTGGTGGCTGTGCTGACATCGCGTATGGGGTTGGCGCATTTCAACCGCGAGAACCTGTTGGGGCGGGAAGTGGACATTCTCAACATCCGTTGGATGTGGCGGGTGTTTTGGAAGGCGTTTCGGGGCGAGGCCGCGGGCGTGCGCGCGTGGTACCGCGAGGTGTGGCGGGATGTCAAATCTTTGGGGTGGCTGATGGTGGTGGCGTTTGCGCTGATGGGCGGCGCGGCGGCGCTGGGTGTGTGGCTGGCAAGGGATGTGCCTGCCCAGGCGCTTTCGGCTCCTTCCCCAATGGAGTTTCGGGCCACGCTGCGTTCAGGGGTATGGAATGGCTTGACGGTGGTAGGATGGCACGGCAGCCTGTTCGTGTGGTGGCACAACATTCGCGCCATGTTGTTGGCCGCTGTGGGCGCAGGGTTTACCTTTGGGGTGTTGGGTATCTTGATCCCTTTGCTGCCTTATGGGTTGATCGGCGGGGCGTTGGCTTTGTTTGCCCGGTCGGGGTTGTTTTCGCCGTGGACGGCTTTCGCTGTGATGGTGCTGCCGCATGGGGTGGTGGAAATTCCAGCCACGGCGCTGTTTGTGGCGGCGACGTTGCGCCTGGGGGCTTCGCTGGCTTCCCCCGCGCCGGGCGAGAGCCTGGGGGCTTTCTGGCTGCGGGCGTGGGCACGCTGGTGGCGGGTGTTCCTGGGGGTGGTGGTGCCGCTGATGGCGGTGGCTGCGGTGCTGGAAACCCATCTGACGCCTCTCATGGTGAGCCGCTATTTGTTGCATTGATGCCGCTTGTGGGGGTCTTGCGGCGTGGAGGGCAATGCCGCTTTGTGCCAGAACTGTTTGGGAAAACAAAAACGCCCGTCCATGCGACGGGCGTTTGGGCTTGCTGGGGTTGGACGGTGTTTAGCCGTTCCAGTCGGCGGGCGCGCTGGGCGCTGGCGGCGTGCTGTTGGCGGTCACGATGCCACCGGTGGCCTCGGCGTATGCCTGGCCGTAAAGGTGGCCTTCCACCGCTGCAGCATAGGGGTAGGTGATGATGATACCAATGAGGCACGCAATGAGGCCCAGCGGGGCAACCAACCCGGCCACCAATCCCCCTAAGAAGACGATGACGTAGGCGCCCAGGTTGTCTTTCACCATGCTGATGGCTTTGCCAAAGGCCAGCCCTTCGCTAATGCTGTCGGCGGCCATGGTGAAGCGCATCAGGGCTGCGGGCATCACGAAGCCCATGAAGATGCTGTAAATGAAGACCACGCAGCCGATGAGCAAGTTGACCAGTGTGGCCGCGGTGCTCAGGTTGTTGCTGTTCTGGCCCATCATTGAAAGCGTTAAGGAGCAGGCTTCTAAGATGATGAGGGGCAGCGCGTAAACCAGCGCCACAACCAGCCCTTTCAGGCCGCGGACGAAGTAAGTGCCGAAGTCATCCCAGTCGGGCAGCACTTCGGCCTCGCCCCCAGCGACGCGGCGGCCGATTTCCAGCATCCACCCCAAGACGGCCAGGTTGACGATGGGGATGAGCACGATGATGCCGGCGATGGCAAGTTTCTTTAGCCAATCTTTGTCTTCAAAAACGAATGAAAAGGCCTTTCCGAAATCCATCTGACTCCTCCAGGTTGGTGATACATGCTGCATGATGCGATTAAGACACTTTTATTATACAGCATTTAATGAGAGCAACGAAAAACCGGCCCGAAAAGGCCGGTTGAGGTCAGCAGATGGGGGGAAGGCGTTACCACGTCAGAATGAACACGATGGTGAAGAGCGTGGTGACGATGAATTGGCGGATGCCAATGACGGTGGGCTTGACCTTGACGGCGGGGTGAAACACCCCCCATGTGGTCTCTGCCCACTGCACGGCATATGCCAGCCACAACCACGGGGAAACCACGCCGAAGATGCCTAAGATCAGCACGGCAACGAGGTTGAATGTGGTGTAGCAGAGGGGGCGCCACCCCTTGCGGGCGCGTTCCCGCAAAGGCGGGGCGGTAGGCCAGGTGCGTTGTTCCAGGCGCACGTAGGCATACACAATCGAGGCTGCAGCCTGGAACCACAGCAGCAGCCACAACAACCATCCTGTCCATGTGACGCGCCCCTGCGCCAGCCAGAGGGCGGCGGGGGCGCTGAGCGCCAACGAGCCGCTGGCTACGACTTCCACATCCATGCGGCGACGCTCGGCGCGGTGGGCTACCAGGCGAAGATGCCACAGGAAAACGAGCAGGCCCGGCGCGGCCAGCCAGAGCAGATATACTGCGCCGGCGCGCGCTAACGCGATGGCCGCGATAATGCCCACAGCGCCGTAAACGCCGCTCCAAAACAGCGCCGCCGGCAGGTCTTTTCGGCTGCGGCGTTTGGCATACACCTTTACGGCAATGGTCACCGGCTGACGGGCAAAAAAGGCGGCCAGTGCGCCTACGACCAACCACGCCGTCGCGGCATCCCAGCGGTGGCCGGCCACCAAGCCAACGGCTAACGGGCTGAGCAGGAAGGCCCAGGCACCGTGCTCTTGGGGCAGGGCAATGTGTTTGCGAAAGATGCGTTCCAGTTTCATAGTGCGCCTGCCGATGAGGAATGCGTGCCAGCCGCGATTATAACCCGCCCCACTGCGGCGGCGGCAAATTCTTCGCAAACTTTCATCTTCGCCCTGGCGTTAGTGCTGCGATTTGATTTCGGCCGCGGGAATGCCCTGATCGCTGGCAATGACCAGCCCCTCGCCACGCCGCAGGTCGCCTTTGTAGGCGATGCCGGTGGTTTCGGGCACCCAGCCTTCCAGGTTGAAGGGGATAACGCCGTAGGCGATCATCCATTCGCCGTTGTATTTGCGGGCGATGTGAACATGCGTGCCGGTCGTGCGCCCGCCCTCGCATGAGGGGTGGCCGATGGGGTCGCCAGCTTTAAGGCGGAGGCCCTGGGGGACGCGACCGTTATCGGCCAGGTGGAAGTAGAAAACATCCCAACCGGTGCGCTCGTCGCCGTCGCCGTCTAAATCGAGCATCACTTCGGCGTACGTCGAGCGTGCCACAACACCGTCGGCGACGGCCACAGCCCATTTGTCGGTTGACTGGCAGCCGGAAACCCCCAGCGGGGCGAAATCCAGAGCGGCGAATGGCTGCCCCAGCCCCCAGCCGGTGTGCGGCGCGCCGGTGAACACCCAGATTTCGCCCTTTGAGAAGGGCAGTTTCATCGGCGGCTGATGCAGGTTGGCGGGAATGTGCGGTGGCGGCGGGTTTTTCCACGGATCGCCGAAGAGAAAGGCATAGAGCCGGAAGAACCCGCGCGGCGAGACCGCTTCGCGGTACATATTGGCGGGCAGCATTTGGGCAAAATAGTTTTGCAACGCTACCGTGGCTGCATTTTGCCACGGGTCGGGGCGCACTTCGGTGCCGTCGCGCAGCACGAAAAGCGGCAAAGCGCCCAGTTTCCAGCCATAATAGCCGTTGTTGAGCAGGTTGGCGGCATAATTGAGTTGCAGAAACAGGCCGTGGTGTTCGGGGTCTTTGTAGCCCAGGGGGTAGCGCATTTGGTCCGGCGGCAGAGATGGCCTGGTGAGCGCGCCGGCCTGGTATTCCAGCAGGGCCAGCAGCAGACGCGGGTCGATGCTATACATTCTGCTGATGTAATCGACAATATTGGCACCGTCGCGCGTGGCATTGGCGGCGTATTCCTGGTAATGGGCCAGCCAGCCGTTGGGGTAATGCGCCAGGAAGGCGCGCGTGTTGAAACCCTGTGCCGCCGGGCCGTTGACGAAGAGCGCATCAGGCAGAATTTTGAACGGCGTGCCCCAGAACGGCGCGTAATAAATGGGCACTTTCATGGGAAAGCCCGGCGGCAAGGTGGTGATGTCGCGCGGGAGGTTGGGGTTGGCATCCAGAATTTGCTGCACTGTGGTGTTGAAATGCGCCGCAATCGCAGGGAGGGTGTCACCGTCCTGGGCGGTGTAATCCACCAGGGTGCCGGGAGCGTATTCGGGGCGGGTAGGCAGCGGGGTGCCTTCCAGCGTCGGGGTGGGGGTGGCCGCGGCAGGGGAAGCCGCCGCGGGCGCGCGGTTTCCCGAGGCAGCAGGGCTACACGCGGCCAGGAGCGCCAATGCCCCCAGCCAGAAGGCTGCTGTCAGGTTACGGAGTTTGATCATCATCACTGGGGCGGAAGATTTCCTGTTTGGGGCTGCCGCAGGGGCAGGCTTTGATGGTCTTGCCGTCTTTGGTCAGGGTGCCGTCGTAGGGCTTTTCGCCCGCGTGGGGCACCCAGCCATCCATCACGAAGGGCACCGGGCCGTCGGCGGCGATCCACTCGCCGTTGTATTTGCGGGCGATGTGGACGTGTGTGCCGGTCGCGTGCCCCCCTTCGCAGGAAGGGTGGCCGATGCGGTCGCCAACGTGCAGGTGGGTGCCCGCCGCGACGCGGCCATCGTCGGCGATGTGCAGGTAAAGAATGTCCCACCCGGTCTGTTCCTTGCCATCGCCGTCCAGGTCGAGCATGACAACACCGTGGCCGGAACGCGCGACAACGCCTGAGGCCACGGCCACCACCCATTTGCGGGAAACCTCACAGCCCCCGTGGGTAGAGCCAGGGGCGAAATCCAGGGCTGCGCGCGCGCCGTCGTGTTCCCAGGCCCCATGAGGGCCGCCCGTAAAGTACCACACGCTGCCTTTTTGGAAAGGCAGAGTCAGCGGCGGTTGGGTAAGGTCAGGGGGGTAAAGGGGCTCGACGGTGTAAGCGCGTGCCCACGGATCACCGAACATCTTGGTGTAAAAGGCAGGGAAGCCGCTGTTTTCGTCCAGCGCGCGCGCCCATTCGGCGCGATTGGCGCTCACCTGGGCGAAGAAGTAGGCCAGAGCAACGGTGCCTGCGTTGAGGTCGGGGGCGAGACGAGCGGTGGTGCCATCGCGAAAGCGGATGGTGGTGAGCAGGCCTTCCCGCCAGCCGTAGTAGCCAATGGAAAGCTGATTGACGGCCCAGGCCAGTTGGTGGTAGAGGGGGGCGTGGCTGTCGGTCTTCGTATAGCCGAGAGGGTGGTCTTCCTGAAAGGGGTTGGTAGGGTATTCGTAAACCCAGTGCCCTTCGTATTCCAGCAGCGCCAGAAGCAACCGAGGGTTGATGGAATTGTTGAGGGCCACTTCGGCCAGGATGTCGGCGCCTGCCGTCATGCCTGTGCTTTGCAGGTATTCGCGATAAGTGCTCAAGTAGCCGCCGGCCTGTTCCACGTAGGCGCGGACGTTGAAATCAATGGCAGAGGGCGAATAGACAACCTCGCTATCGGGCAGCAAGTGCGTGTTGGCGGTGGTGTGAGCCAGCCGCCGCGGAATGAGCAGCATGGTGTTGGGGGAAAGCAACCCGGTGGGCGAAAGGGGCACGTTGGCGCGAATTTCCCTGGCAGCCACCCCAAAGCGCACAGCCAGGGCGGGCAAGGTGTCGCCCGCCTGGGTGTAGTAAATGTAAGGAGGCTGATGGGCTAGGTCGGGCGTGGGGGAAGGTGTTGGGGAGGGGGGCAAGGCGGTGGGTGGAGGGGTAGGGGTGGCTTGTGGCGTGACCGTGGGAATGTACAGCGGCACGGGCGTGGCCGAAGGCGCGGCGTTCCACGGCTGGGCGCCCGCGACGACCGCGCTGCAGGCCGTGAGCATCAGCCCCAGGGTTAAGAAAAGCCACCACCGCGCTGGTTTTCGCATGGGGGAATTATACCGTTAACTACTTTTCTCTTTGGGGCTGATAGCGAGATCACGGGCTTTTGCCTGGCATGCCTTCTGCACCTTGCCCTGTGTTATACTCTCGACGATGCTGTGGTAAGGAATCATTTTATGCCTCAACGCGCTTTTCGACGTCGTGCGACGCCCTTGTTTTTGGCCTACGCTTTGGTCGCGGTGGCGTGCCTTTCGTTTACCGCCGCGGCGGGGGTGCTGATTCATCGCTTTGGCGGCGCGGCCACGCCGCCCCCCACGTCTCAGGCCACCAGTTTGCCTTCCCTGGTGCTGCCCCCGCCCTGGAACGGTAAGGAGCGCGTCAACGTCCTCATTTTGGGGGTAGACGACCGCCCGTGGGACCCTACCTGGGGACCGCCCCGCTCCGACACGGTCATTTTGGCGACCCTGGACCCCAAAACCATGACGGCCGGCGCGATTTCCCTGCCCCGCGATCTGTGGGTCAACCTGCCGGGCATTGGTGAGCGCAAGCTCACTCAGGCTTATGCGTTGGGGGAGATGGTGTATGGTAAAGGCCAGGGCCCGCGCCTGGTGGCAGAGGTAGTCAGCGATTTGCTCCATGTGCCCGTGCATCACTATGTGGTCGTCAACTTCCGGGCTTTCATTACCCTGGTGGATGCCGTACATGGGGTGAAAATTGAGGTGCCCCAACGGATGGCGCTGGACGTTTTCACCGCCGACGGGCGGCGTTACGATTATCCCCTGTATCCCGGCGTGCAGGTGCTCAACGGTGAACTGGCGCTGGCCTATGCCCGCAATCGCTCGGTGGGGCACGACGGCGATTTTGGCCGTATGCGCCGCCAGCAGCAAGTGCTGGAAGGCGTGCTCCAACGCCTCAAAGACCCGCGCGTGCTGGCCGAACTCGCGCTCAAAGCGCCTTCCCTGGCCGACCAGCTGAGCGACAATTTGCATACCGATATTTCCGTAAGCGACGCGCTCCGCCTGGCGCGGCTGGCTGCCGAAGTGCCCTGGCAAAATGTGCACCTGGTGGTCATTGACCAGCGGGAAGCCACCGCCACGACCAAATGGGAAAACGGCGTGCCGGTGTATGCCCTGGTGCCCAACGAAGCGAAGTTGCTTGCCGCCCGCGACCAGGTTTTCTCGCCGCCTCCGCCGCCGACCCCCACGCCCTTGCCTCCCGCCACGGCCACCGCGGCCGCGTTGCCGCCCACCCCCACGGTGACGGCTGTTGAGGCCCTGCAAGAAGCCCCCCGCTTGCTGGTCGAAAACGGCACCGACGTGAACGGCCTGGCGTGCCGCACTGCCGCGCTTTTGCGGGTGCAAGGGTTTGACCGAATCGATACCCGCAACGCCGACCGGCATTACGCTCACACCATGTTGGTGGAATACACCGCCAGGCCGAAAACATTAGCCTTTTTGCAGCAACGTTTTGCCGTGTCGCCTTCCCGCGTGCAATATCGCACCAGCGCCGACCCGCCTGCCGATATCGTCATCATTTTGGGGAGCGACTGGGCCGCGAGCGGGCAGGTAGACGGCGTGACCTGCTCCCCCTGAGGGGCGCGGCGTTTCCCCATGCCGACCCTGCGAGGCACCGTCGAGCGCATCACTTACTACAATGCCGAGAACGGCTACACCGTGCTGCGGCTGAGGCCGGCGCGTCCCATCGGCGGGGTGGGGCGGGATGGCCTGGTGACGGTGGTGGGCAACCTGCCCGAAGTTTCTCCGGGGGAACATTTGGAACTCACCGGCCAGTGGAAGACCCACAGCCGCTACGGGCGGCAATTTGTTGCTGAAACCTGCCGCCAGACCCTGCCCGCCACTGCCGAGGGCATTCGCCGCTACCTCGGTTCGGGGCTGGTGAAAGGCATTGGGCCGGGGCTGGCTGAGCGCATTGTGGGGGTTTTTGGCGAGCGCACTCTCGAAATCCTCGACCGCCAGCCGCATCGCCTGCAGGAGGTCCCCGGCATTGGCCCCAAGCGCGCCGCCCGCCTGCGGGAAGCCTGGGAAGCCCAGAAGCACATCCGCCACATCATGCTCTTTTTGCACGAACACGGCATCACCACCGGTTTGGCCGTCAAAATTTACAAAGCCTACGGCGACGAAGCCCTGGAAATCGTGCAAAACGACCCCTATCGCCTGGCTGCCGATATCCACGGCGTGGGCTTCAAAACCGCCGATAAGGTTGCCCGCGCCCTGGGGCTGCCTGAAGACCATCCTTCCCGCTTGCAGGCCGGGTTGGTGTATGCGCTCAACAAAGCCGCCGAAGAGGGGCACACTTTTTTGCCCCGCGAGGCTTTGCTGGCCCAGGCAGCGGAACTCCTCGGCCAGCCGGCCGAGGCGCTGGAAGCCGCGCTGGCGACGTTGGAAGCCGAAGGTCGGGTGGTGACGGAAGCGGTGCCCCTGCCGCGTGTGCGCCTGAGCGGCGAGCGTGGGGCGGCGGAAACCGAAGCGGCCTATCTGACCACGGGCGTGTACCTGCCCGCGTTCCACACCGCCGAAACTGGCGTTGCCGAGCGCTTGCGCGCCTTGCTGGAAGCCCCCAGCCGCCTGTCGCAGCGCGCACACCCGCCCTTGCCTGCCGACCTGACAGCCCAGCAGGCGCGCGCTGTCCAGAGGGCGCTGGCTTCCCCGGTCAGCGTGCTTACCGGTGGCCCCGGCACCGGCAAGACCACCACGGTGCGCGCGTTGATCGGCGTGCTGGAGGCCTGGCACGTGGCCTATGCGTTGGCGGCGCCCACGGGGCGCGCCGCTCAGCGGCTGGCCGAGGCCACTGGTCGCGAAGCATCCACCATCCATCGCCTGCTGGGCTACAAGCCCGGCCAGGGCTTCAAGCATTCCCCGGCCGAGCCGCTGCCGCTGGCCTTCCTGGTGGTGGATGAGGCTTCGATGCTGGACACCGTGCTGGCTTATCATCTTTTGGGCGCGCTGGCCCCCGGCACGCATTTGCTGCTGGTGGGCGATGTGGACCAACTGCCCTCGGTGGGGGCGGGCGATGTGTTGCGGGAAATCATCGCGCATCCGCTTGTGCCTGCCACCCGGCTGGACACCATTTTCCGGCAGGCGGCGGGGTCGTTAATCATCACCAACGCGCACCGCATCAATCGGGGCGAAATGCCCCTTTTCCCGAAAGATGCAAGCGACTTTTTCCTTTTTCCGGCGCGTGACGCGCAGGAGGCCGCCGACTGGGTGGTGAAAGTGGTCACCGAGCGCATCCCGCGGCGGTTTGGCCTGCACGCCCCGCGGGAAATTCAGGTCATTGCCCCCATGTATCGCGGCCCGGCGGGGGTGCACGCGTTGAATGCCCGCTTACAGGCTGCCCTCAACCCACCTGCGGCTGGCAAAGCCGAGCGGGCGTTGATGGGGCAGGTCTTCCGGGTGGGCGATTGGGTGATGCAAACCCGCAACAACTACGACTACGATGTTTTCAACGGCGACTTGGGCGAAGTGGTCGCCATCGACGCCGTGAGGCAGCGCCTGGTGGTGGATTTCGGCGGGCATCGGGTGGCCTACGACTGGAGCGAAGCCGACCAGTTGGTGCTGGCTTATGCCATCTCAGTGCACAAGGCGCAGGGGGCAGAGTTCCCCGCGGTGGTGGTGCCGATGGTGACGCAGCATTATGTGATGTTGCAGCGCAAATTGCTTTACACCGCGGTGACCCGCTCGAGGCAGTTGTGTGTGCTGGTGGGGCAAAAGCGGGCCATTGCGCTGGCAGTGCGGAACGAGAAAGCGCGCGTGCGCTACACGGCTTTGCGGCATTTTCTGGCATAGATGCGGCGCTGGCCTAAGCGGGTGTACGCCGCGGGGAGGCCACTGGGGATGTGCCTTTATCAGAGTTTTGTTAGAAACCTCTCGCGCGGGGTTGACTTCCCCTCTCAAGGCGGGTAAGATAAAAGCGCAAATTAGCACTCTATTTTGCGGAGTGCTAATTTCTATGTAAGCCATCTGGGCGCGGCTGCGCGCCACACCATCCCACAGCAAGGAGTGAGACCATGACGGCAAAGCAGATTGTGTTCGGCGATGAAGCCCGACAGAAACTCCAACGGGGTGTGGATACCCTCGCTCGCGCGGTGGCGACCACGCTTGGCCCGAAGGGCCGCAATGTGGCGCTTGACCGCAAGTTTGGTTCCCCTTCCATTACGCACGATGGCGTTTCGGTTGCCAAAGAGATCGAACTGGAAGACCCCTTTGAAAACATGGGCGCCCAGTTGCTGAAAGAGGCGGCCACCAAGACCAACGACATCGCGGGCGACGGCACCACCACCTCCACCGTGTTGGCCCATGCTATTGTGACCGAGGGCCTGAAAGCGCTGGCTGCAGGCGCGAACGCGATGCTGCTCAAGCGCGGCATCGAGGCCGCTGCCAAAGCGGTTTCCAAGAAAATTGGCGAGCAGGCCATCGAAATCAAGACGAAAGCAGAAATGGCCCACGTCGCTTCCATCTCGGCTCAGGATGAGCGCATTGGCGAACTCATCGCCGAGGTGTTCGACAAGGTCGGTAACGACGGCGTGATTACCGTTGAAGAATCCAAGGGCATGGACTTCGAGACCGAGTACGTTGAAGGTATGCAGTTCGACCGCGGTTATATTTCGCCTTACTTCATCACCGACCCCGAACACATGGAAGCGGTGGTGGAAGAGCCGTACATCCTGCTGTACGACAAGAAGATCTCCGCTGCGCAGGATATCGTGCCCATCCTCGAGAAACTGGTGCAGATCGGCAAGCGCGACCTGGTCATCATCGCTGAGGATGTGGACGGCGAAGCGCTGGCGACCCTGGTGCTCAACAAACTGCGCGGCATGCTCAACGTGCTGGCCGTGAAGGCCCCCGGCTTTGGCGACCGCCGCAAGGCCATGCTGCAGGATATCGCCATCCTCACCGGCGCGACCGTGATTTCCGAAGAAACTGGCCGCAAACTGGAAAGCGTGACCATCGACGACCTGGGCCGCGCCGAGAAGGTTGTTTCCACCAAAGAGGAAACCACCATCGTGGGCGGCAAGGGTGACCCGAAAGCCATCGAGGCCCGCGTGGAGCAGATTCGCGTGGAAATCGAGCGCGCGACCAGCGACTACGACCGCGAGAAACTGCAGGAACGCCTGGCGAAACTGGCCGGTGGCGTCGCCATCATCCGTGTGGGCGCGGCGACCGAGACCGAACTGAAAGAGAAGAAGCACCGCGTGGAAGATGCTGTTTCCGCAACCCGCGCCGCGGTGGAAGAGGGCATCGTGCCCGGTGGCGGTGTGGCCTTGCTGAACGCCCTCAGCGTACTCGATGACCTGAAGATGGACGACGAAGACGCGCAGATGGGCGTGAACATCGTCCGCAAGGCGTTGGTGATGCCCATGCGGCTGATTGCCGAAAACGCCGGGTTGGACGGCGCGGTCATCGAAGACAACGTCCGCCGCGAGCAGAAGGCCAAGAAGAACGCCAACATCGGCTTCAACGTCATCAGCGGCAAGTACGAAGACATGATCGAGGCCGGTGTGATTGACCCTGCTAAGGTGACCAAAGGCGCGCTGGAGAACGCTGCTTCCATCGCTGCCATGATCCTCACCACCGAGGCCCTGATCACCGAAATTCCGGAAGAAAAACCGGCCACCCCGCCGATGCCGGAATACTAAACCGAACTGCTAAGTAGCCAACCACGCCCGCGGGTACACCCCGCGGGCGTTTGCTTTACAGAACCCCCGTTCCATGCTACAATGGGGCGGCAGTTGTGGGGGGGCAGTGGGTCCGGCGTATGGCCGGAAAAGTCTCTTCCGTCCCGTGTGGCAAGCGAAGTGATACGACCGCCCGGCCTCGACATTGCCGGTTCAGGCGGCCCTTGCAACTTGCATCCTGCAACTTGCACCCTGCACCCTGCACCCTGCACCCTGCATCCTGCACCCTTTGACCCTTCCCGGCTTCTGCCGGATAATTCTTGAACCAGAGAGGTTAGACTTATGAGTAAGCCCTTACGCATTATCCCCCTGGGCGGCGCCGGTGAAATCGGCAAGAACATGACCGCCTACGAATACGGGGATAACATCCTGTTGGTGGACGCGGGCATCATGTTCCCCACCAACGACATGCTGGGAATTGACTACATCATTCCCGATTTTCAGTATTTGCTCGACAAGCGCCACAAGATTCGCGGCGTGGTGTTCACCCACGGCCACGAAGACCACATCGGCGCAGTGCGCCACTTGCTGGAAGAAATCAATGTCCCGATTTACGCCACCCCGCTGACCATGGGCCTCATCGAGGTCAAACTGGCGCGCGGCGGGCTGAAAGACCGCGTCGAGCGCCACACCGTGCACGCGGGGGAAACCATCAAATTAGGCCCCTTCAAGGTGGAATTCTTCCACGTCAGCCACTCCATCCCCGACGCGGTGGGGTTGGGCATCACCACGCCCGCGGGGCTGGTGGTGCAGACCGGCGACTACAAATTCGATCACACGCCGGTGGACGGCTGGCCGACCGATTTTGGCAAACTGGCCGAGTTTGGCCGCCGCGGCGTGCTCGCCCTGCTGGCCGATTCCACCAACGCGGACAAAAAAGGCTGGACGCCTTCTGAAAAGGTGATTGCCCCCGCCCTGGAAACCGTTTTCCGGGAAGCCCCGGCGCGCATTCTGGTGGCGACGTTCGCTTCGCTGGTTTCCCGCATGCAGCAGGTGGCCGACGTGGCCCTGCAGCATGGCCGCAAGATGGCCTTTGTGGGCATGAGCATGGTAGAAAACGCCAAAATGGCGCGCAAACTTGGCTACCTTGACATTCCCGAAGCGATGATTGTGCCCCTCGATCAGGCGCTCAAACTGCCGCCCGAGCAGGTGGTGCTGATGTGCACCGGGTCGCAGGGCGAGCCGTCGTCCATCATGGGGCGGCTTTCCATGGGCACCAACCGGGCTTTCGACATTCAGGAAGGCGACACCATCGTACTTTCCTCGCACCCCATTCCGGGCAACGAGGAAAACGTCTACCGCACCATCAACCGCCTCTTCCGCCGCGGCGCGCGGGTCATTTACGACCCCATCGCGCCGGTGCATGTTTCTGGCCACGCCAGCCAGGAAGAAATGAAGTTGATGCTGCACCTGGTGCAGCCGAAGTACCTGCTGCCCGTGCACGGCGAACTGCGCCACCTTCACCAGCACGCTGCAATGGCGCGGGAACTGGGTATGCCTGACGACCACATCGCGATTGTGGAAAACGGGCAGGTCATCGAATTCCACGATGGCGAAATGCGCCTGGGCGAGCGGGTGCCCGGCGGTTGGGTGTTTGTGGATGGCGGCAGTGTGGGCGACGTGGATATGCGCGTGCTGCGCGAGCGCGAGGCGCTGGCCCGTGATGGGTTGGTCGTGGTCAACCTGGCGCTCGATGCTTCCACCGGCCACCTGCTCGACGAGCCGGAAATCATCACCCGCGGCTTCGTGCACAGCGGCGATTCGCAGGATTTGGTGGATGCCATCCGCCGACGCGTGGCGCGCACGGTACGGTCTTCCGACGGTGACGTGCGCCGCGATGTGGAGCAGATGCTGAAATCGTACCTGTTTAACGAAACCCGCCGCCGCCCGCAGATTTTCGTGGCGCTCACCGAAGTGGAAAGCGCACGCCAGCCGCAGGCGGTATAAGGCTGTTAGAAGGCCTGTCAGGTTTCTGGAAACCTGACAGGCGATGGTGTAGATTTTTGCAGGGGCGGCTGGTCGGTCGCCCCTGCATGACGTTGTAGCATCAACGCACCGCGCAGTGGAAGAAAATTGCTGAGCGTGGTGGAAACCGGAAGTCAAAAGTCGTCTTGAGAGGAAGTCGAAGGCCACCGCGGCAAAAGAAGGCCTGACAGGGTTTGAAAAACCCTGTCAGGCCTGTGCGCGATAGATGGCATTGCTGCCCCCTGCATCAAGGCATTGCTACCGTCAGCGTCACCCAATCCTCGATTTGGCGGCGGTGGGCGAATTGCAGGCCGGCGCGCTGGGCTGCGGCCAGTACGTCGTCGGCCTGGCCTTCCAGAATGCCGCTCAGCACCAGATGCCCGGCCGGGGCGACCAGGTTGGCCAGCCCTGCTTCGTCCAGCAGTTTGACCAGCACGGGCGCGAGGATGTTCGCCAGCACCAGTGGCGCTTGCCGCGAGCCTAACGGTGGCGTGCGCAGGGCTTCCACCGAGCCTTCCGCGGCCCGAAAGCCCGCGGCCACACCGTTGCGGGCCGCGTTTTCCAGCGCCACGGCCACCGCCTGCGGGTCGGTGTCCACGCCGATGGCTTCCGCAGCGCCCAGTTTGAGCGCCGCGATGCTTAGAATGCCGCTCCCGCAGCCCACATCCAGCACGGTCATGCCCGGCCGGGTCAGACGTTCCACCTCGGCCAGGCACATCTGCGTGGTGGGATGGGTGCCAGTGCCAAAGGCCATACCGGGGTCGAGCAGCAGGGGAATGCGCTGCGGGTCAGGGTTTTCCATCCAGGCGGGCACGATCATCAGCCGCTCGCCCACGGGAATGGGGCGGTAAGCATGCTTCCAGGCTTCGGCCCAGTCGTTTTCCCCCAGCGTGCGGTAGGTGGGCTGAGGCAACGGCCGAATGACGTGCAGGTGCCATAGGGCTTCTTCGAGGCGCTGGCGGGTGGTTTCCAGCGCGTCATCCACGGGCAGATAGGCCATCACCCGCACCGGGCCGGTAGGCATGCCCTCGCCGTCGGGTTGGTCTTGAATGGCGGTGGATTCCAGCACCACGCGGTTGGGCGCATAACGGGCCAGCACCTCGGCCACGGCTTCGGCCATTTCGCCGTTGACTTCCAGGCTGACTTCGAGCCATTGGGGGGCATCAGGGGGCGTTTTCATGGGGTGATGATACTACATTTTGGGGCGGTCAGGGAAGGCCAATTTGGCGGTCGGCGGCAGCGCACATGCCGCGGCCCGCCTGAAAATAGAGGGAAAGCGTGGCGCTGTGCTTGCGTCCGGCGGCGGCGTCGTTGTAAATTGGCCAGCCCAAACGCACATAGTGGCGGGTTTGGGCCGGCCAGAGGTTTTCGGGCAGGCTGATGACCCCCAGCCCACCGTTGTAACCGGCGAGCGCCAGGCGCACGTCGCCCCCGGAACGTTGCAAGGCGGCCTTCAGGTAGGCCAGGCCGCGGCGGGCGTTGGTTTCCGGGTCGAAAGGGTCTTCGCCAGCAGCAAAATGGAATGGCATGACCTGGAATAGCCCCCGCGCGCCTGCGGACGAGACGGCGCGCGGATTGCCGCACGATTCGATTTGCATTACCGTGGCGATAAGGTTAGGGTCAAGACGGTAGGTTGTCGCCCAACGGAGGATGTCGTCTTCCCAATGGCGCACTTCGGGGGTGAAGAATGGGGCGATATGGCCGCTGATGGGCTGCTTCGCGGCCGGCGCCTGGGCGCTTGTTGGGGCGGCGGTGGTGGTGGGGGCGGTCGCGGCGAATGCAGGGGTGTAATGCCAGACGATGAAGGCGATCAGGCCTATGAAAACCAGCACGCCCGCAAATGACACGAGGGTGATGTAAGCCGCGGGGGTGTTCAACATCGGCGCAGCGGAGGCTGGCCGATCGAAAGGCACCTCGGGCTCAAGAGAAGGGGCGTAAGGGCGGGCGCGCATGGCGGGTGTGGGCCTCAGGAGTAGCGCGGCGAAGCGCCGTCGTGGGCGCTGCTGGCGGCGTAGGGGCGGTAGCGGGCGTCGCGGCTCGCAGTGGCCGGACGAGTAGGGCGGCGGGCGCGCTGCGTGGTGCGAGCGGTGGGGTGGGCAGTGCTCGCGGTGGAGAGATGGAAGAGGCGGTCGCCGGCGACGGAGAAGGTGCCGATGATGAGCACCCGAATGAGCCATACCATGATGGCTACGAACACCGGCACAACCTTGAGCAAGGTCTCCCGCCCGATGACAGCATTCCCGAGGCTTTGGTGTTTCAAAATGGCGATGGAAACACCCCACCAGGTGAGCATCGCGTTCATCGTGGCAGCGAGCAGCCAGGCCCCGAAAAGGTACCATACCTCTTTGGGCTCGTCGCCGCCTTGTTCGGGGGTAAACAGGCGGGCGATGCCGGCAAAATCGATGCCGCAGAAGGCAATGGCAAGGATGGTTGCCCACGGCAGGCCAACGAAGCGAAGGTCGCCGAGCAGGTCGTGAAGGGCGAAATCGGTAGTGCTGTAATTAAAGATTTCGAAGGCCAGCAAAGCGGCCAGGATGAGGGAGCCGAAGAGCATCCCGCGCTGCCATTTGAGGCCGCGAAAGGGGAACGATTTGAAATCCATGAGTCAACCTCCTGAAGAATGGGAAGGGGGCAAGGTGCTCTGATTGTAGAACAAGTGTTCTGATTTGTCAAGTGGGAAAGGCTGGGGCTCGAGCCTTCATAAGCCCCCTGAAAGGCCTTCCCTTTGGAAGGCGAGGCGCTGTCGCCGCTTCGCGGTGGGCGTGAAGCGGTGGCTTTGCCATCCGGGGCGGCCACGGCGCGTGATGTGCATTGTCAAATCTTTACCGTCGTGATACACTTGAAGCACGAAGTTGTGGCGCTCTCTGCCCCGAGGGCGTCTTTTTCATGCCTGCCGAAAGGGAAGGACAATGCGAACCGTCGAATGGTCTGTCGAAAAACACGCTTTACAACTCATTGACCAGCGCCTCTTGCCGGCGGAGTTCAAACTGGTTTATTGCCACACCTACCAGGAAACCGCCGACGCCATCCGCACGATGGTGGTGCGCGGTGCCCCGGCCATTGGCGCGGCCGCGGCCTTTGGCCTTGCGCTCGCGGGCTTCCAGTCGGAAGCCGACACCGTGCCTGACTTGTTGCACGATTTGCAGCAGGCTGCGGACGTGCTCGCCCAGGCGCGACCGACCGCGGTCAACCTCAATTGGGCGTTGCAGCGCATGATGCGTGTCGCACGAGCGTATGTGGGCACTGCCGATAAACTGCGCCAACTGCTGCTGGCCGAAGCCCAGCGCATCGCTGACGAAGACGTCGCCATCAACAAGCGCATGGCCGAACACGGCGCGGCCCTGATTGCCGACGGCGATACCATCATCCACCACTGCAACACCGGCGCCCTGGCCACGGTAGATTGGGGCACCGCGTTGGGCGTGATCCGCATGGCGCACGAGCAGGGCAAGCGCATTCACGTGCTGGTGGACGAAACCCGCCCCCGCCTGCAAGGGGCACGCCTCACCGCCTGGGAACTGAAACAGTACGGCATCCCTTACGACATCATCAGCGACAACGCCGCGGGCTACTTCCTGCGCACCGGGCAGGTACAAAAGGTGTTCGTGGGCGCCGACCGCGTCGCCCGCAACGGCGATGTCGCCAACAAAATCGGCACGTACATGCTGGCCCTGGCTGCCTACGACAACGGTGTGCCGTTCTACCCCGTGGTGCCGACGTCCACCGTTGACCTTTCGCTGCAACATGGCGCGCAAATTCCCATCGAGGAACGCGACCCTGAAGAAGTGCTCGCGCTACAACTGCGGGGGCGTCCGGTAGCCCCGGAAGGCGCCACCGCCCGCAACCCCGCCTTTGACGTCACCCCCGCGCGGCTGATCACCGCCATCGTGACCGAGGAGGGCATTGTTTACCCACCCTTTGATTTGCATTTGCCGCGAGTGATTCACCATCCCTGAGAGAAAAAACCACAGATTACGCAGAAAGAATCTGTGAAATCTGCGTAATCTGCGGTTTGATTTGAGAGGTCCGCCATGCACGTCGTCATTACCGGCTCGGTCGCGTTTGACTACTTAATGAGCTTCCCTGGCCGCTTCAAAGAGGCCATCTTGCCCGACCAGTTGGATTCCCTCAGCCTCTCGTTCCTGGTGGATTCGCTGGTCAAGCGCCGGGGCGGGGTTGCGCCCAACGTGGCTTATTCGTTGGCCCTGCTGGGCGAACACCCCACCATCATGGCCACCGTGGGCGAGGATTTTGCCCCCTACGGCAAGGCGCTGGAAGCCGTCGGCGTGGACATTTCGGGCATCAAGGTCATTGAAGGCGAGTCCACGGCTTCGTTCTTCGTGACCACCGACCAGGCGCTTTCCCAAATCGCCAGTTTTTACCCTGGGGCGATGGCCTCCGCGGCACAGCTTTCCATTGCCAACCTCAACCCGCGCCCCGACCTGGTGCTGATTTCCCCCAACGACCCTGCGGCGATGCGAAAATACGCCCGCGAGTGCCGCGAACTGGGCATTCCCTACTGGTATGACCCCAGCCAGCAAATCGCCCGCGTGGGCGGCGACGAACTGCGGGAAGGCGTGGACGGCGCGGCGGCGCTGCTGGTGAACGAATACGAATTTGCCCTGCTGCAAGAGAAAACCGGCTACAGCGCCGAGCACTTGCTGGCAAACATCCCGCTGGTGGTGGTCACCCGCGGGGCGAAGGGCGCAAGTATCTACGCCGAGGGGCAGGAGTACACCATCCCGGTCGCGCCCGCCAGGCACGTGGAAGACCCCACCGGCGCGGGCGACGCGTTCCGCGGCGGCCTGCTCAAGGGTTACATGCGCGGCCTGCCCTGGGATGTGGCCGGACGCCTCGGCGCGCTGACGGCAACCTACTGCCTGGAAGCCTCGGGCACCCAGGGGCAGCACTACACGCCGGAAGCCTTCCTGCGGCGCTTTTGCGAAACCTTTGGGCGCGATGTGCCCTGCGAGGCGGTGAAAGCCGCGTTTGAGTAAGATGCAAGATGCAAGATGCAAGTTGCACCCTGCACCCTGCAACCTGCAACCTGCTTGCATCCTGCACCTTGCAACCCGCTTGCATCCCGCATCCTGCCACCCCCACTGAATTATGGAGATAACCATGAACGAACACGATGTGAAAGACCTCAGCCTCGCCGAAGGCGGTCGCCTGCGCATTGAATGGGCCGACCGTGATATGCCGGTGCTGCGCAGCATCCGCGAGCGCTTCGAGCGCGAGAAGCCCCTCAAGGGCATCCGCATTTCGGCCTGTCTGCATGTCACCACCGAAACCGCCAACCTGATGCGCACGCTGCAGGCCGGCGGCGCAGATGTGGTGCTCACCGCCTCCAACCCGCTTTCCACGCAAGACGACGTCGCGGCGGCGCTGGTTTCCTTCTTCGAGATTCCCGTGTTCGCCATCAAGGGCGAAGACAATGCCACCTACTACAAACACATCCACGCCGCCCTCGACCACGAACCCCACATCACGATGGACGACGGCGCCGATCTGGTGAGCACCCTGCACAAAGACCGCCGCGACCTGCTGAAGAACGTCATCGGCGGCACCGAAGAAACCACTACCGGCGTGATCCGCCTGCGCGCGATGGCCGCGGACGGTGCGCTGGCCTACCCGGTCATTGCGGTCAACGACGCGATGACCAAGCACTTCTTCGACAACCGCTACGGCACCGGCCAGAGTACCTGGGATGGCATCATCCGCGCTACCAACATCCTGCTGGCAGGGCGCACCGTGGTGGTGGCCGGTTACGGCTGGTGCGGCCGCGGTGTGGCCATGCGCGCCAGGGGCCTGGGCGCGAATGTCATCGTCACCGAGGTCGACCCGCTGAAGGCGCTGGAAGCCGCGATGGATGGCTTCCGGGTGATGCCCCTGATTGAGGCCGCCCCCATTGGCGATATCTTCGTCACCCTCACCGGCGACCTGCACACCATCGACAGGCACCACTTCGAGATGATGAAAGACGGCGCCATCGTGGCTAACGCCGGGCACTTCAACGTGGAAATCAACATCCCCGCGCTGGAAGAAATGGCCGTAGAAAAGCGCCGCGTGCGCCCCTTCGTAGACGCCTACCGCCTCCCCGACGGCCGTGTCATTCACCTGCTGGCCGAAGGCCGCCTGGTCAACCTTTCTGCCGCCGAAGGCCACCCCGCCAGCGTGATGGACATGTCCTTCGCCAATCAGGCGCTGAGCGCCGAATATCTTGTGAAACACGCCAAAGAATTGGAACGCAAAGTTTACACCGTGCCTGAAGACATCGACCGCAACATCGCCAAACTGAAACTGGAGGCGATGGGCGTGAAAATCGACACCCTGACGCCCGAGCAGGAGGCTTACCTGCATTCTTGGGAGCATGGAACGTAAGGGGAGCCGGTTAGTCGTTTAGTCATTTGGTCGTTTCGTTGTTGAAACGCAGATAGCATGTGGTTTTGTAGGGGCGAGTCGGTGACTCGCCCCGATTTATATCCACCGATAACACCGATGGGCACCGGACAAAACACCAGTGACATTGAGACCTGTCAGGTTTCCCAAAACCTGACAGGTCTGTTGCTTCCTGCGCTCTGCGCCTCTGTGTTCCTCTGTGTCTCTGCGTTCCCTCCTTGGCGGCCTTTTAAGCAGTATAATAACCATAGGAACGTTCGGCTCCTTGGATAATCTTTTAGGCAGTTGTCTTTGCACGGAGGTCAATCTCTCCCACCCCGTGCCCTGAGTGAAGGGCGAGATGGCGAGATTCATCCGTTGAGTCACTGCGTAACTCTCCAAAAACGAGGTGCAACATGGATACGACGATTACCGTGATTCACGGCCGTGAGATTTTGGATTCCCGCGGCAACCCCACCGTCGAGGTGGAGGTCGTTTTAGCCGATGGCAGTTGGGGGCGGGCTGCGGTGCCGTCCGGCGCTTCCACCGGCGTGCACGAAGCCCTGGAACTGCGCGACGGCGACAAGAACCGCTACAACGGCAAGGGCGTCCTCAAAGCCGTTGAAAACGTCAACACCGTGCTGGCCGAGGAATTCGTCGGCTGGGACGCTACCGAGCAGAAAGCCATCGACCAGCGGATGCTGGAACTGGACGGCACGCCCAACAAGTCCAAACTGGGTGCGAATGCCATTCTGGGCGTGAGCCTGGCCGTCGCCAAGGCCGCGGCGGCTTCCCTGCAACTGCCGCTTTACCGCTACCTGGGCGGCGTGTATGCCCACGTCCTGCCCACCCCGATGATGAACATCCTCAACGGCGGCGCACACACCGGCTGGCAGTCGGTCGACATGCAGGAATTCCTCATCATGCCCCTGGGTGCGCCTTCCTTTGCCGAAGGGCTGCGCTGGGGTAGCGAAATTTACCACGCCCTGAAGGGTGTGCTCAAGGCGAAGGGCTACGCCACCCTCGTGGGCGACGAAGGCGGCTTCGCACCGGCCCTCAAGGCCAACGAAGAGGCCATTGAGGTCATCATGGAAGCCATCCAGAAAGCCGGCTACAAGGTCGGCGAAGAGGTGGCCATCGCCATCGACCCCGCGACCTCTGAGTTCTACGAGGATGGCAAGTACAACCTGCGCCGCGAGGGCAAGACCTTCACCAACGAAGAACTCATCAAGTTCTGGGAAAAGTGGATCGACCAGTACCCCATCGTTTCGCTGGAAGACGGCCTCGCCGAAGACGACTGGGAAGGCTGGACCATGCTGCAGGAAGCCCTGGGCGACAAGGTGCAATTGATTGGCGACGACCTGCTGGTCACCAACCCTGAGCGCATCCGCCGCGGCATCCGCGAAAAGACCTGCAACGCCCTCCTGGTCAAACTCAACCAGATCGGCTCGCTGACCGAAACGCTGGAAGCCGTGCAACTGGTGCAGCGTGCCGGCTGGAACGCCGTGGTTTCCCACCGCTCCGGCGAGACCGAAGACACTACCATTGCCGACCTGGTGGTGGCCTTCAACATCGGCCAGATCAAAACCGGCGCGCCCGCCCGCTCCGACCGGGTGGCAAAATACAACCGCCTGCTGCGCATTGAAGAAGAACTGGCCGAAACCGCCGTTTACGCCGGATGGACGCCTTTCCGCAAACCGTAACGGCAAAAAGCAATCACCAACCACGGAGACCTGTCAGGCTTTAAGGGCCTGACAGGTTTTTCTGACACACCAAGCGAGGGCACCATGCCTCACGACAACGACGACCTGGTGTTTACCTTCTCGGGCGACCTGGACCCCAACGACCCGTTGCACCAGTATCAAATCATGTTCAACGAACTGCTCGACAAGGCCGCCCCGCCCGAAGAAGTGGAAATCGAGCGGCTGGAAGCGGCGGTCGCGCCCGATGGCCGCCGCGTGCGGGCACACATCCGCCTCACCATGTACCGCTTCAGACCGCATCTCGTGGTTTCCCTGCTCGACCCCGAAGGCGAAACCGTGGCGGAACTGGACATCATCGAGCCAATGTCGCCCGCGATGGATTTCACCCTGCACGTTCGCGAGCCGCGCCCGGGCGATTACACCCTCCGCGTGGTGGTGCTCTACCCGACCCCGGAACACATGCCCAAGACCCCCGAAGAGCAGCGCATCACCCGCGGCGAACTCAAGCCCTTGCCGCCCATGCGCACCGTGGCCGAGCGGGAAATCACGCTGCAGTTGCTTCCGTAAGCGGCGCGTAGTGGGGCGGAATACCATCCCGCCCCAAAAACTCACCGAGCGGGAAATCACCGCACACCGGAGCACCGGAAAACCGGAACACCGGACACCCCTTTCTTATGTCCTCACTCTGGCGTTTACGACACTACCTGCGCCCGTACTGGCGGCAGGTGCTGATAGCCTTCCTCGCGCTGGTCGGCATTACCGCGGCGCGGCTGGTCATCCCCAACATTTTGCGGGATGTGGTTGACTGCGGCCTGACCAGCGGCGACCGCGCTTACCTCGGCAAGGCCGCCCTGCTCATCCTCGGCATCGGCCTGGGGCAGGCCGCCCTGACCTTTGTGCGCCGTTACACCAGCGAATGGCTGGCGCAGCACATCGCCTACGACCTGCGGAACCGCCTTTACGACCACATCCAGCACCTCGACTTTGCCTACCACGACCAGGCGCAAACCGGCCAGTTGATCAGCCGCACCACCGAAGACGTCCGCTCGCTGCAGCGCTTCGCGGGCTACGGTTTGGTGGAACTGCTGCAACTCGGCCTGCTGGCCGCGGGGGCGGTGGCGCTGATGGTCAGCGCCCAGCCCATGCTGGCCGGGCTGGCGCTGCTGCCCATGATTCCGCTGGTGTGGGTCACGACCCGCTTTGGCCGCAAGGTGAGCAGGCTCTTTTACCGCGTCGACCAGCACCTGGGCGAACTTTCCACCCGCGTGCAGGAAAACGTCATCGGTGCGGCGGTGGTGCGCGCCTTTGCCCGCGAAGATTACGAAAACGCCCGCTTCGACCGCAGCAACCGCGACCTCTACGACGCCCGCGTGACCGTAGTGAGCGAATGGTCGCGCGTCATGCCCACCACCCAACTGCTGGTCACGCTGAGCGTCATCATCATCCTTTGGTTCGGCGGCAACGCGGTGCTGCGCGGGCAAATGACCCTCGGCGAAGTGGTCGCCTTCAACGGCTACATCATGCTGCTGGGCATGCCCGCCCGCCAACTGGCCTGGCTGGTCAACTCGGGCGGGGAAGCCGCCGCCGGGGCGCGCCGCATCTTCGAGGTGCTCGATACGCCCCCGAAAATCCAGTCGCCGCCTTCCGCCGTGCGTATCAACCCCATGCGCGGCGCGGTGGCCTTCCGCAACGTCTGGTTCCGCTACGCCACCCAAACCGACGACGCCCTGCGGGGCATTGACCTGGACGTACCCGCTGAAGCCGTTGTGGGCATTTTGGGACCCACGGGCGCGGGGAAATCCACCCTCGTCAACCTCATCCCGCGGTTTTATGACCCCATCGAAGGCGCGGTGCTGGTCGACGGCCACGACGTCCGCTCGTGGGACCTGGCGACCCTGCGCCGCCAGATCGGCATCGTGCAGCAAACGCCGCTGCTGTTTTCCACCACCCTGCGGGAAAACATCGCCTACGGCCGCCCCGACGCCAGCGAAGAGGAAATTATTGCCGTGGCGCGTGCGGCGCAGGCCCATGACTTCATCATGCGCCTGCCCGAAGGTTACGACACGGTGGTGGGCGAGCGCGGCATCACGCTTTCCGGCGGGCAGCGCCAGCGCATCGCGCTCGCGCGTGCGCTGCTGATGAAGCCGCGCATCCTCATCCTCGACGACGCGACTTCCAGCGTGGATACGGAAACCGAGCGCCTGATTCAGGAAGCCCTGCGGGCGTGGCTGGGTGGACGCACCACCTTCATCATCGCCCAGCGCATCACCAGCATTGCCCACGCTGACATCATCCTCGTGCTGCAAGATGGCCGCATCGTGCAGCAGGGCACCCACGCCGAACTTCTGGCGCAACCGGGGCTTTATCGCGAAACCTACCACCTGCAAGCCGGTGACGACTCAAGGGCATAGCGTGGCTTCCCTCCCTCCGCTTTTCCTCGACCGCATGGCACACCTCCTGGGCGACGAATATCCCGCCTTCCAGGAAGCCCTGCGCGCCCGCCCGCACATCGGCCTGCGGGTCAACACGCTGAAACTGGGCGTGGAAGAGGCGCCCAAGCGCCTGCCCTTTGCGCTGACGCCGGTGCCGTGGTGCCGCGCCGGTTTCCGGGTGACCGATGGCAGCCGCCCCGGCAAGCACCCCTACCACGCCGCCGGGCTGTATTACCTGCAGGAACCCAGCGCGATGGCTCCGGCCGAAATTCTGGCGCCGCAGCCGGGCGAGCGGGTGCTCGATTTGGCCGCTGCGCCGGGCGGCAAGACCACCCACCTTGCCGCGCTGATGCAAAACGAGGGGCTGCTGATTGCCAGCGATGTGCAGCCCAAGCGCGTCCATGAGATGACCAACAACCTGGACCGCTGGGGGGCGACCCACCTCGCCGTGCTGGTCGAGCAGCCTCGCCGCCTGGCCGAGCGGCTGGGGGCGTTTTTCGACCGCGTGCTGGTCGATGCCCCCTGCTCCGGCGAGGGGATGTTCCGCAAAGACCCCTCGGCGCGCCGCACCTGGACGCCCAACCACGTCGCCCGCTGCGCCCGCATTCAGGAAGGCATCCTGCGGCACGCGGCGCGGCTGGTGCGCCCCGGCGGCTTCCTGCTTTACAGCACCTGCACCTTTGCCCCCGAAGAGGACGAGGGCACGATAGGCCGCTTTTTGGCCGCACACCCCGACTACGAAGTCGTGACCATCCCTGCGGCGCATGGGCTGGCGCGTGCCCGCCCCGAATGGGCTGCTGCCCCGCCGGAAGTGGCCGGTGCGGTGCGCCTTTGGCCGCACAAGGTGGCCGGGGAAGGCCATTTCGTGGTCCTGCTCCGACGGCGGGAAGACGCCCCGCCCGGCCCCTCGCTGCCTTTGCTGCGCCCCCGCCCGCCGCGCGGCGAATTGCTGGCGCACTACCGCACCTTTGTGGCCGAAACCCTGTGCTGCGAGCCGGTGCCGCGTGACCGGCTGGCCGTCTTCGGCAACCGCCTGTACGCCCTCCCCGAAGGGCTGCCCGACCTCAAAGGGCTGAAGGTGGAACGCTTCGGCTGGTGGCTGGGTTCGTTCAAGACCGGCCGCTTCGAGCCTTCTCACGCCCTGGCGCTGGCGCTCACGGCCGACGACTTCCTTCAGACCGTGGATTTCGCCGCCGACGCCCCCGAAGCCCTCGCCTACCTGCGGCGGCAGCCCATCGCGGCTTCCGGCCCCGACGGCTGGGTGGCCGTCACGGTAGAGGGCTTCCCCCTGGGCTGGGCGCGGCGGGTGCAGGGCGTGCTCAAGAGCAAAGCCCCCCGCTGGCTTGGGAGAATTTGAACATGTCGTTGCAGGCACGCGAAGAAAAACTCGGCAAGGGCTACGACCCGCAGGTGGCGCGGCGGTTGTGGGGCTTCCTGAAGCCTTACAAACACCGCTTCCTCACCGCGCTGATTTTGATGTTGGGCGCGTCGGCGGCGAGCGTTGCCGGGCCCTATTTCGTCAAAATGGCCATCGACCAGGGCATTGCGGGGCATTCCCGCCCGGCCCTGGCGCGGGCTGTGCTGCTTTACCTCGGCGTGGCCGCCATTTTGTGGCTCTTCACCTTCCTGCGGGTCAACATCATGGCGCGCGTCGGGCAGGCCATCATCTACGACCTGCGCCAGCAAATGTTTGCCCACATCCAGAACCTTTCCCTTGGCTTCTTCAACCACTACGGCGTCGGGCGGATGATTTCGCGCCTCATCAACGACGTCGGCGTGCTGCGGCAATTCCTCACCTGGGCGGTGCTGGCCGTGGTGCGGGACTTGTTCACGCTGGCAGGCATCGTGGTGGTGATGCTGAGCATGGACTGGCGGCTCTCGCTGCTCACTTTTACCGTGCTGCCGCTGATGGCGCTGGCGACGGCGCGTTTCCGCAAACTGGCGCGGGAAAACTACCGCAAGGTGCGGGCGGCCATCAGTTGGGTGAACGCCGTGCTGGCCGAAAACATCCACGGCGTGCGGGTGGTGCAGGCTTTCGTGCGGGAAGAACGCAATTTGCAAACCTTCCGCGACGAGGTCAACCGGCACAACCTGGAAGTCAACCTGCAGGCGGCCAAAGTTACTTCGCTTTTCTTCCCCACGATTGACTTTTTGGGCAAAGTGGCCACGGCGGTGGTGGTCTATTTCGGCGGCGCGGCGGTGCTGGGGCAGCACATTACCGCCGGTGTATTGGTGGCTTTCGTGCTTTACATTGACCGCTTCTTCGAGCCGATTCGCTCCCTCAGCCAGCGGTACGACCAGTTCCAGTCCACCATGGCGGGCGGTGAGCGCATTTTCGCGCTGCTCGATACGTCCCCCGAAGTCCACGATGCCCCCGACGCCATCGACCTGCCGCCCATCCGCGGCGATGTAGATTTCGACCATGTCTGGTTTTATTACCCCGACGCCCCCGATGTGCCGGTGCTGGAAGACATTGACCTGCACGTCCCCGCCGGGCAAACGCTGGCGCTGGTAGGGGAAACCGGCGCGGGCAAGACCACCATCGTGAAACTGGTTTCCCGCTTTTACGACCCCACCCGCGGCCGCGTGCTGGTGGATGGCTACGACCTGCGGCACGTTACCCAGCGCAGTTTGCGCCGCCAGATGGGCGTGGTGCTGCAAGAGCCGTTTCTGTTTTCCGGCAGCGTGAGGGAAAACATCCGCTTTGGGCGGCTGGACGCCAGCGACGAGGAAGTGGAAGCCGCCGCCCAAGCCGTGGGCGCGCACGATTTCATCATGCGCCTGCCGGAAGGCTACGAAACGCCGGTGGCCGAGGGCGGCCTGATGCTTTCGGTGGGGCAGCGGCAGTTGATTTCCTTTGCCCGCGCGCTGCTCGCCGACCCCCGCATCCTCATTCTGGACGAAGCGACTTCCAGCGTCGATACCCAAACCGAGCGGCTGATTCAGCAGGCTCTGGCACGGCTACTGCAGGGACGCACCGCGTTTGTGATTGCCCACCGCCTTTCCACCATCGTCCACGCCGACCAGATCGCCGTGGTGGACCAGGGGCGGGTGGTGGAACTTGGCACCCACGCCGAATTGATGGCGAAAAACGGGCTGTATGCCCGCCTGTACCGCATGGGCTTTCGCGAGATGGAGTAAAATTGCCGCAAGGCGGGGTGCCATCCCGCCCTGCATCGCTACGGAAAAACGCATCTATCGTCTCAGCAAGGAAAACCACAGATTGCCCAGATTCCGCAGATGCAGAAAAACACAGAAGGCGCAGAAAAACTCCGTAATTACCTACCCAGAAGCGTTGCGGGTAGCCCTGTGCCCATCAATGCTCCCCCGGAGAACCCAGAGGACACGGAGAGTATTTCTTTATTGCAAGTTGCTTTTTGGAGTGCGGTGCCTTGGCACCGCTTTGGAAAGCGGCGACTCGTCGCCGCACTCCAAAGAAAAACTGCCGACAGAAGCACTTTGCCACCACGCAGGTAAATTACAAAACTCCAGAAAACACCGCGTTTTTCTTTGCATTCTTTACCCTCTCTGCGCCTATGGGTTACTTCCCTGGCGCCTGGCATTCTAAAAATACGCAAGCATCTGTGACGATCGACGGCTGATTTTTCCAGGGCTGAACAGTTACAGGAAATTCGGAAGGCGAAAGCATGGCCGAAAAACCCCCTCACACATTGCGCATCCCCGCATGGGGCTGGCTGCTCATCCTGCTGCTGGTGGGGCTGGCGGCGGGTGTAGGCATGCGCCGGGTGGTGGAAGCCCGCGCCCCGCGGGCGCTGCCCACCGCCACGGCCACGGCTTCCCCTACGCCGACGGCCACGCCCACGGCTTCCCCCTCGCCGACGCCGCCCCCCGCGCCTGCCGTCGCGCTTGCGGCGACGCCCACGCCGCCCGCGCTTTCCCTCACTTTCCCTCCCGGCCTGACCGTGCTGGCGCTGCAGGAAGGGGCTTACAGCCAGTTGTTTGCCTATGCCGATGGTCAGTTGCCCCTCACCCGCCTGACCGCCGACGCCGCCGACCACCTCGCCCCGGCGCTCTCGCCCGATGGCCGCACCCTGGCCTACGCCCTCCACCGGCAGGGGCGCTGGAGCCTCGCCCTGCTTTCCCTCGCCGACGGCACGACCACCACCCTCCCCAACGCCGACGGTGCGTACGTCGGCGCGCCTTCCTGGTCACCCGACGGCTTGTGGCTGGCCTATGAGCGTTACGCCGAAAACAACCTGGATATCTTCATCCGCGATCGCGATGGCAAGCAGCAGCCCATCCGCCTCACGGCGAACCCCGCCGCCGACGACGCCCCCGCCTGGGCGCCGCAGGGACGGCTGATTGCCTTCGTTTCCACCCGCGAGGGCGCGCCGCAAATCTTTCTGGCCGATCTGGACAAAGCCGGTGCGGCGCGCTTCCGCCGCCTTTCCCGCCCGGAAGATGGCCCCTGCCGCCATCCCGCCTGGTCGCCCGACGGCCGCTACCTGGCCTGGAGCCAGACCCGCGGCGGCGTGCCCCTGCTGATGGTGTGGGATGCCGCCCATCCCGACCGGCCGCCGCGCGTCCTCGGCGAAGGCTGGTGGCCGCAGTGGGGCGCCGACGGCACGCTGGGGGCGGTGGTGCGCCTTCCCCACGGCGATGCCCTCACGGCTTATGCGCTTTCCCGCCGTCAGGCGTTGCCCCTGCTGCCGCTCCCCGGCACGGTGCGGGGCTTCGCTATCGAGAAGGCAACGGTGCGGCTGGCGTTTTCCCCTGCCATCGCGCAGATGACCCCTACCCCTGCCTGGACGCCCGAAACCCACCCCATCGGCCCCGACCAGCGGCTGGGCACCGTCCCGCTGAAAGGCGTCAAGGCGCCGTACTCCAAACTGAGCGACGCCGCCGACGAGGCCTTTGCCGCCCTGCGTGCGCTGCTGGCGCAAAAGGCCGGCTGGGATGTGCTCGGCACGCTGGAAAACGCCTTCGTGCCCCTCACCGCCCCCCTGCCGCCCGGCCTGGGGCAGGATTGGCTCTACACCGGCCGCTCCATTGCCCTCCCGACCACGCCGCTTCAGGCCGGATGGATGGTCGTGGTGCGGGAAGGCCTGCCGCCTTACACCTACTGGCGGGTGTTCGTGCGCGCGGCCAAACAGGATGGCAGCCTCGGCCAGCCCCTCCACGCCCTGCCGTGGGATTTCAACGCCCGTTTCGACGGCGACATCACGGCCTTTGAGCAGGGGGGCGCGTACGCCGCCGCCGTGCCGCCCGGCTACTGGGTGGATGTGACCGCCCTCGCCCAGGCGCTGGGCTGGGAACGCCTGCCTGCCCTGCCCGACTGGCGGCACGACCTGCCCGGTGCGCGCTTCAACGAGTTTGCCCTGCAGCAAGGGTTGACCTGGCAGGAAGCCATGGAACAACTCTACCCGCGGGAAGCCATCCTCACCCCCACGCCGCACCCCACGCCCGACATTCCCATCCTTACCCCCACCCCCACGCCGGAAGGCTGACCATGCCCGCCCGCGCCGTGCCTGCCGCTGCCCCGCCCGAGCTGCCCGCCCCGCCGCGGCGGGTGGTTTCGTTAGTGCCTTCCGTCACCGAAAGCCTGTTCGACCTCGGCCTGGGGAAAGCCGTCGCGGGCGTGACCGATTACTGTATCCATCCGGCAGAAGCGGTGGCCGGGCTGCCGAAGGTCGGCGGCCCGAAAAACCCCCAACTGGAAGCTATCCTGGCGCTGCAGCCCGACCTGGTGATTGCCAACCGCGAAGAAAACACGCCCGCCGTGGTGCGCGCGCTGGAAGCCGCGGGCGTGCCGGTATGGGTGACGTTTCCCAACACCGTGGCCGAAACGGTGGCCTTTTTGCGAGACCTCGCGGCGCTCTTCCGCAGCCCTGCGGCGGAAAGGCGCGCCGAAGCGATAGCCCAGGCGGTGGAAGCCGCCCGCCGCTTGCCGCGCCGCCGCTGGCGCTATTTCGTGCCCATTTGGGAGGGCGAAACCCGCGGCCTGCGCTGGTGGATGACCTTCAACCGCCACACCTACCCCCACGACCTGCTGGCCCTGTTGGGCGGGGAAAACATCTTCGCCGACCGGCAGCGCCGCTACCCCCTGGAAGCCGACCTCGGCCTCGCGCCGGAACGCCCGGCCCCCGGCCGCGACCGCCGCTACCCGCGGGTGCGGCTGGAAGAAATCGTGGCGGGGCAGCCCGAGGTGGTGCTGCTGCCCGACGAGCCCTGTACGTATGATGCCCGCGGGCGCGAGGCAATGCTGGCCCTGCTGGCCGAAACCCCCGCAGGCCGTGAAGGGCGGGTTTTCCTGGTCGATGGCACGCTGCTGTTTTGGTTCGGCGCCCGCCTCGCGAAGGCCGTGGCAGTGTTGGTCGAAGTGATCGGCGGTGTTGGGCTGCAGGATGCCCGGCCCTGGCCGTAGGGCGGCGGCGCGCTTCCCTGTGAGGAAGGGGGCACGGTTTGAAAGTGTCTTGGCACGGTGCGGTTTGGAGGCCGCATAGGGCTTCGTGCGGGTTACCGCAGGTTTTTCATCTGTTGTTTGGCCGAAGGCACACACCAGGAACGCCCGCTGGCGACCAGTACCCGGCACAACCAGGCTTCGACCACATCGCGCTCTTCGCGGTGCACCACGGCCACCTCGTGAGCGCGGTGCAAAATGTAGGGGTAAGGAATTTGCGGTACCCGGCGGCTTTGCCATACCAGCACGGCGTGGAGGGTGGCTAAGGCTTCCGCGTCTTCGGCAACCCAGGCAGGAATTTCCACCCGGGCGATGTTGGCCCGCTGAGGGTCGAGCGAGGTGTTGAGGTAGAAGAAGTGCAATGCCAGGGGGCCAGCGTAGTCTTTTCGCGATTGCGAAGCGAGGCCAAATACTGCCGAGCGCTGGCCGGGTTTCAGCAGGTGCCCGAACAGCGCTGTGTCGGTCACGCCTTGCAGCCGGGCCTCCCCGCGGCTGATGGCCTGCGCCTCGTGCTTCGAGGGCGCTTTGTCGAGCAAGGCCAGTTCCAGCAGATGCACGACCAGATTCGCGTGGGGTTTGTCGACGAAGCCCGCGGCAATGGCCTTGTAACGCTGCAAAGTCTCCAGGCTTTTGCGGTAGGCTTCCAAAGCCGTGCGGAAACTGCTGCCTTCCTCGTCTTTGGCTCCCCACAATTCCAGCGGGCCATCGGTCAGGGCCAGCACGGGGGCTTCGGCAGGCAGGTCCGCGACAAACGCTTCCCAGGGCGCTTCATCGGCAGGCGGCTTGCCGGTGTGGAGGGCTTCCACGATGTCGGCCAGCACCGCGCGCTCGCGCAAGTCGCGCTGCAGGCTGACCTGCAGGTGCCCGGTGGCTAACGCTTCGGGCGTCCAAAGGGTGCTGGTGACGTGCGTGCGCGGGGGGATGCCCGCGACCATTGCCACCGCACCCACATTGACGAGCGCAAAATACACACTGGCATGGGGGTTAGGCTCGATTTGTGAACCGTCGGCGGCCAGCACGACGGCCTTGGCCACGCGGTTTGCGGCATCGGCGGGTGGGTCCACAGCCTGGGTGAGTGGTTCTTGCGCCGGCATGGCCGAGCGCCAGTAGGGAATCTCATCCATAGCCTTTGCCACGCGCTGGGCCAGTGGCTCCAGCCGCTCGCTCCAGGCGTGCAGGCTTTCCCATGCTTCCTTTTCCCGCGCTTCCTGCTTTTCGTAAAAGCCTTTGACCTGGGATTCCCAGCGGGCCACGGCGGCATAAACGCTTTGATAATCCAAAGGCATGAGCGGCTCCGTTCAGGGGTGGGGCGTGATCCAAAGTTCGGGTGAATTATACTTTACGGCTTGCTGATGGCGTACACGCGCTGAAATTCTTCCATGAAACGGGCGGCCAGCAGGGGGGCGTGGACGATGAGCAGGTTTTCGTCGTTCCGTGTCTCGGCGCTGCGGGTGAAGTTGTACGAGCCGAAAATGACGGTTTTGCCATCCACGATGATGACTTTGTGGTGCATGGCATAGGGGTTGCCATCGAGGCGCACGTCCAAGCCGGCGCGGCGGAGGGTTTCGTAGTCGTTGCCGCGGCTGGTATCTGCCTGGCGCGCATCGAAAACGCCCTGCACCTTCACCCCCTGGTGGGCTTTGGCAATCAGCAAGCGGGCCAGGTCGTCGTCGGTGAGGTTGAAGGCCATGAAAATGATGCTCTGTTGCGCCTGGGCGACCACGGGCAGGTAGTGATCGCGCGGGTGATCTTCGGGTGAGAAATACACTTCTACCAGCGTGCCATCGAGGTTCACCTGCGGATAGGGGGTGTTGGCAGGGGAGCCCGCACCGAAACGGTGGTCGGTGAACATTTCCTCAAACTCGGCGGTGTAATCGGCGGCGAGGCGGGAAGAGCGCAGCCGCACCAGGTCGTTGTTATTGCGGTAGACCCCGTTGAGGGTGTAGTTCATCGAGCCCGTCCACACTTCGTAGTGGTCAATGATGAGAAACTTGTCGTGCATGAGCGCCTGGCGGTGGTCGCCTACGATGGGAATGCCTGCGCGGCGCAACGCCTGGAATTCGGCGCGCCCCAGGTGGTCCGATTCAGCGACAATGCGCACCTGCACCCCGCGGTGGGCGGCGCGCAAGAGGGCATCGCGAATGCTCCACAAATCCAGGTCATAGAGGGCGGCATCCACGGTCAGGTGGGCGTTGTCGATGGCGGCGGCCACGGTGTCGTCCAGCCCGCCGCGCAGGCGGGCGGGGGTGACGGGGTGGGTAAAGAACACCTCGATGGGCGCGGCAGAAGCGGCCGGCGTGGGGGAAAGCGGCGCGGCGGCTGGTGTGGGCTGGCAGGCGGTGGCCACCAGTCCCAAGAAGAGCAACAGGGCAAGCAATAGGCGTTTCACGGGGAAGGCACATCCTTATGGGGTGGAATTCATCCCCATTCTACCGCACCCAAACCCAACGGAAGCGTCCAATTCCAAAGGGCAGCCGCCCTGCCCACAGGGGCAGTTCCCCGCTGCGGGGTTGTGGGCTTTCCCCTGCGAGATGCACCCCCTGCCCGGAAACGGGAATGCGCGCCCCTGCTGGTGCGCTGATGGGCCTGCCCGCGGCAACATCGTAGCGCACGTTCTTCGCCCCGCCCGGCGTTGGCCAGCAGGGGTAGGTGATGCCCCCCCAGCCCCAGTCGGGGCGGCACCATGAGAGGTTCCACGCCGCAGCGCGATAACTCACTGCATCGACCAACCGGCCGTCGGGCGTGAACAGGCGCACCGTATCGCGGCCGTCGTTCAGGCGAATGTGGGTTTGGCTGGCGAAAAACACCACCACATGCCCTGGCAGCAGGCCGGTTTCGGGAATTTCGTAAGGTTTGGAGCCGCCTTCGCCGTCGTCGAGTAGCCAGTTGTCCAGGTCCACCGCCCCAGGGCCGAGGTTGACCAGTTCGATGAATTCGTCGCCGTTGTCGGCGTGACCATCGCCGTTCCAGTCATAGTGCGGGCGGGGAAGGAATTCGCTAATGCGCACCTGCCCTTTCGGCGGCCGCGGCGTGGGCGGCGTTGTGGGTGTGGGCGTTGGGGAAGGTGTCGGCGTGGGGAAATTGACCGAGTTGGTCCATTTGGCAGTGCCGCGCAGGGGGTTGCCGTGGGCATCGTGGCCGTGGGTGAGGAAGCCGGTGTTGGTGCCCCAGGCGGCGTCGCTGTCGGGCGCCA
>DRMV01000007.1 GCA_011322445.1 Chloroflexota bacterium
CGGCTCAAACGAGCCGGTGCTCGATGGACGCCATACGGGGCTGAAATGACCGCCAAAGCGCGAGCAGCCTGGTTGAGCGATGCTTGGTCTCCCACCACCGGCTGGCCCCTTGCTGCCTGATTCTACAACTTATGAGTGCTCCCGAGCCAGGCTACCGGCACCACCCGGTGCGCATTATGGTATGATGAAGAAAAGGTCGTGTTGAGGGAGGAAGTTATGAGCACACCTTCACCAGAATTGCAGCAAGTCATCCGCGATCTGGAAGCCGCCTTGGGCGAAGAAACACTCGCCAAAGGGCGTTTGCGTGTGCGCCTCGAAATCGCCCAATTCCTGACCAGTCTGCTGGCCCCTCTGCTCTTGGCCCTGCTGTGGCTGCCCACAGGCTGGGCCGTCAGCCTGCGGAACGCCCTTCAGGCCAACAGCACCTGGTGGCGCACGTGGCTCGCTGTTGCCGTGTTCGCTGTCAGCAGCCGCGTGTTCATTCACATCCCTCTGGCGTGGTTTTTCGAATTCCGAACCGAAAACTTGCTGGGCACCAACCGCCAAACACTGGGCGGCTGGCTGGGCGACGAAGCCCGACAAGCCGCGATCGACATCCTTACCCTCAGTCTGCTCTACCTTGGCCTGTACCTCGTTTTTCGCCATTGGCCCCACCTCTGGCTGCTGGGCATGAGCGTGATCGTCATCCTCTTCGTGGGCATTTTGGTACTGATCTCCCCCTGGCTCATGCGCATGCAAAACAAAGCCGAACCGCTGGATGACCCCGAACTGACCACCCGTCTCCGGCAGTTGTTCGAGCACGCCGGTGTCCCTTTTGGCAACATTTCCGTGCTCAAAACCTCGGAAAAAAGTTCCACCCTGGGGGCTTCCCTGGTGCCCAAAGGCGCAGGAACCGAGGTCGTGGTGACCGATACCTTGCTCGAAGCCATGACCCCCGAAGAGGTAGCCGACGTGGTCGCCCACGAATTGGGGCACAAAGTGCACCACGACTGGCCCAAATCTATCGCTGTGCTGGGGTTCGCGCTCATTGTCACCCTGGCAGCAGGCTACTGGGCAGTCCAGGCCCTGGGCCATTGGGATGGTCTGCAAGGGGCCACCGACGTCGCCACCCTGCCGATCTTGATGCTGGCAGCGAGTTGGGGGGGAAAGATAACCCAAGCAGGTATCAATGCCTACCTCCGCCGCACAGAATACGCCGCCGACCGCTTTGCCCTGGAAACCACCCACCGCCCCGACGTCTTTGAAAAAGTGATGGTCATGTTAGCGCGCCAAAACCAAACCCTGCCTCAACCCCCTGCCTGGATCGAATGCTGCCTGCGTGCGCACCCCAGCACCGCCAAGCGGGTGCTCATGGCCCGCCAGTGGGGAAAGCAACACGGCGGCTCTCCCCCCGATAGCAGCCGCCCCTAACCCACCCACGCGCAAGCCACTCAAGCATTACAGCACGCCTCGCGGTAAAATACCTTACTGGCCCTTCCCTGCTGTGAGGCGAGACGATGGAACCTACCACTTCCCTCTTGGCCGAGCGCTACGAGCTCCAGCGCCTGTTAGGGCGCGGGGGCATGGCTTACGTTTATTACGCCCGCGACCGGATATTGGGGCGCGCCGTGGCGGTGAAAATTTTACGAGAAGAATATGCCCGCGACGACCGCTTTCGCGTCCGCTTCCGGCAGGAAGCCACTGCCGCGGCCCGCCTGAGCCACCCCAACATCGTCACGGTGTACGACTTTGGCTATGCCGAAGACCGGCTGTTCATTGTAATGGAATACGTGCCGGGCGAAACACTGCGGCAAATCATTGACGCTCGCGCCCCCCTGCCCCCAGAAGAAGCCCTCAGTCTGATGGTGCAGGCCTGCGCCGGGCTGGGGTACGTGCATCGGCTGGGGCTGGTGCATTGCGACGTCAAACCACAAAACTTCCTGGTCACCCCCGACGGGCGGCTCAAAATCACCGACTTCGGCATCGCCCGCGCCTGGGCCGGCACCTACGAAGCCGAACAAACCGCCGCGACGGTGGTATGGGGCTCACCGCAATACTTCTCGCCCGAGCAAGCCGCTGGCAAGCCCCCCATCCCGGCATCGGATGTCTACGCGCTGGGCGTGGTGCTCTACGAAATGCTGACCCGCCGCCTGCCCTTCCTGGCCGACGAGCCGCAGGAACTCGCCCGTCTGCATCGGGAAGCCCCCCCCGTGCCGCCGCGCACCTACGTGCCCGATCTCTCGCCGGCGCTGGAAACGGTGCTGCTGAAAGTGCTCTCCAAAGAGCCTTCAGCCCGCTACCGCACCGCTGACCAGTTTGGGCGGGTATTGCTCCGCCTGGCCGAAACGTTGCCCGCCGCCGGGGAAAGCGCCCCCACCGTCGCTTCCGCCGTCAGCACTGCCACGCCGCCCCCCGCCCCCGAACCGCCTCAGCCGCAAAACACGCGCCCGCGCGACCCGCTGGCCGTGGACTGGCTGACAGCCCTCCTGGCCTTGCTGGCGCTGCTCGCGGTGGGCGGGCTCATTCCCCTGTGGGTGTGGGTTTACCTCGCCTACCACGGCCCCCGATAGCCCTATGCTATAATTGCGCCTGCTATGAAACCTCTCTTTGCGCCTTCCATTCTTTCTGCCGATTTCACCCGCCTGGGCGAACAAATCGACGCGGCCGTCGCTGCAGGCGCTGACTGGCTGCACATTGACGTCATGGACGGGCATTTCGTGCCCAACCTGACCTTAGGCACGGCCATCGTTGCCGCTGCTCGCCGCGCTACCGACCGCCTGCTCGACGTGCACCTGATGGTCGAGCATCCCGAGCCGCTGCTGGAAGCCTTCGCCCGCGCTGGCGCCGACCTGATCACCGTGCATGTGGAAGCCACCCCCCACATCCATCGCGCCTTGCAACAAATCCACGCCCTGGGCTGCAAAGCAGGGGTGGCGCTCAACCCGGGCACCCCGGCCGAAGCCGTTTTCCCCGTGCTGCACCTGGCCGACCTGGTGCTGGTGATGTCAGTCAACCCCGGCTTTTCGGGGCAGGCCTTTTTGCCCGAAGTGCTGCCCAAAGTGCGCACCCTGCGCGCCCGGTTGGATGAACAGCACCCCGAAGCCCACCTTGAAATTGACGGCGGCATCAACCCCCACACGCTGCCCCTGGCCCGCGCCGCGGGCGCGAACGTTTTCGTGGCCGCCAGCGCCATCTTCCGCCACCCCGAAGGCATCGCCGCTGGGCTGGCCGCGCTGCAACAGGCCGCCGCTTAACGCGAAAAATCACGGCTTGGCCGTGATTTTCTCGCCGGACTACCGAACAAAAGCGGTTGCCTACCCCTTAGTCTTCACCATCGTCCGCAGGCAGCGGGTACACACCGTCTTCCGCACCTTGCGCCCATTTTCCCACAGCGTCACCTTGTGCAGGTTAGGGCGAAAAGCGCGGGGCGTGGATTTCTTCGACCAGGGGCGGTTCCGTCCGAAAGTTGTCGTTTTGCCACAAACTTCGCACTTCGCCATGATGCCCATCCTTTTCACCGAGATTGCTCACACATAAAAAGCCATGCGGTCTCCGCAGGGCGCGCGCAATCTTACCACAAACCGCGCCCGGAAGCAACGTTTTGGGTTTAACGGTATATGCAAACCGGGCTGAAGGCTGCCGGCCGGGTGCGTATTCCCGGCCCCAAGCACACTTCAAATGCAATTTTCCCACCCCTCTGGAGAGGTTTCCCGATGACCGACGACAAAACTCCTTTAGGCACCATCCGCATTGCGCCGCGCGTGATTGCCGCGATTGCCTACCAGGCCGTGCAGAAATCTTACGGCGTGGTGGGCCTGGCCCCTCGCAACCTGGTCAGCGGCATTGCCCACGCGCTTGCTAAGGACCCCACCGAAGGCATTGCCGTGCGTTACGATGACGAGGGCATTGAAATTGACCTCTACATCATCGTGGAATACGGCACCCGCATCACCGCCGTCGCGAACAGCGCGGCCAACCTGGTGCGCTATCACGTCGAAAAGACAGTAGGTCTGCCCGTCAAGGCCGTCAATGTGCACGTCCGCGGCCTGCGGGTCAGCAACGGGGATGAGAAACGAACCGAAACCAAAAAGAAGGAAAGCAAGAAAGGCCGCAAGGCGAAAAAATCCGGCAAAGCAGCCGAAGAAGCGTAGGAGCACTCATGGCCGTCACGATTACCCCGAACGAAGCCCGCCGACGCGCAATCCGCAGCAAGCCCATCGACGGCCAGGCCCTCAAGCGCCTGGTCGAAGCCGCCCTGACGTGGCTGCGCACCAACCAGGAAGTCGTCAACGCCCTCAACGTCTTCCCCGTGCCCGATGGCGACACCGGCACCAACATGACCCTCACCATGCAAGCCGCATGGGACGAAATCAAAGACTCACCCGAAGAACACTTTGGCAAAGTTTGTAAGGCCGTCGCGCATGGGGCGCTGATGGGCGCGCGCGGCAACTCTGGCGTCATCCTTTCCCAACTCTGGCGCGGCTTTGCCAAAGCCGTGAAGCACGCCGAAACGTTGACCGCCCCGCTGCTGGTGGCCGGGCTGGCCGAAGCCCGCGACACCGCCTACAAGGGGGTGGTGCGCCCCGTCGAAGGCACCATCCTCACCGTGGCGAAAGACATCGCCGCCGCAGCCAAAGAAGCCCTGCACCACACCGACGACCCCATCGCCCTGCTGGAAACCATCGTGCAGGCCGCCGACGCCTCAGTAGCCCGCACCCCCCAACTGCTCCCTGTACTTCAGGAAGCCGGCGTAGTCGATTCCGGCGGCAAGGGGCTTTTCTTCATCCTCGAAGGCATGCTGCGCCACGTCGACGGCCTGCCCCTCGACAAAGCCCTCACCGCCGTCAAGCCGTTGGCTTCCCTCAACCTGGAACACGCCCACGACGCGGTGGAACCCGGCCAGGACTATGAAGTGGTGCTCGACTTCCTGCCACACGAACCCCTCGATTTGGAAGCCTTTTACAGCACCCTGGAAGACATGGGCACCTCCATCCAGGTAGGCGAAGGCGACGGCATGTACCGTCTGCACATCCATGTCCCCACCGAAAACCGCTACAAACCCATTGACTACGCGATGGGCCTGGGCACGGTGACGCGGGTGCAAATCGAAAACCTGCTGGCCCAAATGGAAGAGCAAACCGAAGGCGCGGAAGGCACGCGTTACGAACTCGCCAATGTGGAACCCGGGCAGATTGCGGTAGTGGCCGTCGCGCCCGGCGACGGCATTGCCCGCGTGTTTGCCAGTTTGGGCGCGGCAGCGATTGTGGAAGGCGGCCAGACCATGAACCCCAGCACGCAAGATATGCTGCGGGCCTTCGAAAACCTGCCTACCGACCAGGTCATTATCCTGCCTAACAACAAAAACGTCATTCTGGCAGCCCAGCAGGCCCAGGAAGTGACAGTCAAGCAAGTGCGGGTCATCCCCAGTCGCACCGTGCCCCAAGGGTTGGCAGCCATGCTGGCCTTCGATGCCGATGGCGACCTGGAAGCGATAGCCGCCGCCATGACCGAATCGATGGCCGACGTCATCAGCGGCGAAATCACCCAGGCCACCCGCACCGTCGAAGTCGACGGCGTGGCCGTGCGCGAAGGCCAATACATTGCCCTTTTAGATGGCAGCCTGATTCTCGCCGCCGACACGCTGGAAGACGCGGTGCTGGGACTGCTGCGGCAGGCCGAAGCCGAAGAAGCCGAACTCATCACCCTGTTCTACGGCGATGGCCTTTCCAAAAGCCGCGCCCACCAACTGGCCGACCTGCTGCGCGAGCACTACCCCGACCAGGAAATCGAAGTGCAATACGGCGGCCAGCCCCACTACCCCCTCATTCTTTCGGTGGAATGACCATGGGCGGCGTGGGCATCGTCACCGACGCATCGGCACACTTCCTCACGCCCAACTTTCGGGGGCATACTCGCGTTCACATCCTGCCCCTCCCCATTCTCTGGGAGGGGCAGCGCCATCTGCCGCCCAGCAGCGCCCTGACCGCCATCCTTCCTCCCAGCCTCATCCATCGCACCCCGCCCCGCCTGCTGCTACCCCACCCCCAGGAAATCGCCCAACGCCTGCACTACCTCAGCGCCCGCTACGACGCCTTGCTCGTGCTGCCGATGGGCAGCAGCCTTTCCGACCTTTTCCAGCACTTCACCGAAGCCACCACGCTGCTCAGCGGCGGCTACCCCCGCTACATCGTGGATACCCACACCACCGGCATTGGTTTAGGCTGGCTGGTGCAGGAAGCCGCCCGCATGGCCGAAGACGGTGCTGAAATCTTCGACATTCTCACGCGCATTCGGGGCATGGTGGGGCAAATTTACACCGCGCTCGGCGCGCTTTCCCTCACCTACCTTTATCACAGCGGCTTTCTGGAAGCCGGGCAAGCGATCATTGGCGAAATGCTGGAAATGCTGCCGCTCTTCGTGTTGGAAGAAGGCCGCCTGGCGCCCCTGCAAAAAGCCCGCTCTTCTCGCCATTTGCTCGACCTGATGGAAGAATTTACCACGGAATTTACCACCCCCACCGACGTCGTCATCACCCACCACCCCCACTACTTCCGCCGGGAAGCCGGCAACCTCCACGACCGCCTGCTCAACAACCTGCCCGCGCCGCCGAAAACCACCGAAATGGATACCGTCAGCGCCATCCTCTTTGGCCCGCGGACGCTGGGGCTGTACGTCCTGGCAGGCTAAGAAACGAGCAACCTTCGGGATCTCCAAGGCTTCCCCCAGGAGGCTTCCCCCTCATGGACAAATTGCTCACCCTCTGGAAGCGCGCCGAAAGCGCGGTTTACATCGGCATTGGCATCACCCTGCTCATCGCTGCGATGGGGGCGCTGGTGCAGATCTGGCTGGTGTATTTCCTGCCCTGGTTTACACGCTTTTCCAGCGCCTCATTCGACGCGCTGGCCATCCTCGACCAGCTTCTCGTGGTCTCCATGCTAGGGGAAATTCTGCAAATGGTCAAAATTTCCCTCACCCAGCGGCGGATGTTCAGCGAGCCGTTCCTGGTGGTAGGGCTCATTTCGGTCGTCCGGCGCATTATCATCATCACGGCCGAAAGCAACCGCTTCATGGAACAACACGAAAGCCGCTTCCTGCTTTTCATGGGGGAATTGGTGGTGTTGGGCTTGCTGCTGGTGGTGCTGGTTTACGGCATCCACACCCTGCGCAAACAGCGGTTAGAAGAAGCCCGTCGGCTGCGGGCAGAACGGCGGCAATACCCCGATACGCCGCAATTGCAAGACGTGCTTACAGGGCAAGGATGAACCGCGGCGCTTACCGCTACTGCCCCTATTGTGCCACCCCGCTTGAGCCTTTCCACGACGGCGAGCGGGAACGCCTGCATTGCCCCCATTGCGGCTGGGTGCACTATCGCAACCCCACCGTAGGCGTTGCAGTGGTGTTACTGGAAGCCCACCGCCTGCTGCTCGGGTTGCGCCGCGACGGCGGGTGGTGCATTCCCTGTGGGCACGTGGAATGGAATGAAAGCGTGGAGCAGGCCGCGGTGCGGGAATTTGCCGAAGAAACCGGCCTCACCGTCGCTTTGGAAGGCGTGCTGGCGGTGCATTCCAACTTTCACGCCCCGGCGCACCACACCGTGGGCGTGTGGTATTGCGGGCGGCGCACGGGCGGCCACCTGCAGGCAGGGGGCGACCTGGTGGCCGTGCGCTTTTTCCCCCTTGACAGCCTGCCGCCCCTCAAGTTCCCAACCGATGCCCAGGTCGTCGCCGCTCTCCGCGCCGGGCTTTCCCTCAAGAAGCGTGCATCAGGCTGCTCAAGCCCACAATCACAATCAGCAGCACATTGACCACCAACAGCACAATGGCCAACGCCCAACTGACCCACAGGGCTGTCACCACCGTCAGCGGTACCAGCACCAGGAAGAAATGCACCGTCCACTTCAAGACGGTCGAGGTGGTTTCCTCACCCTGGCCGCGGCGCCACAGCCACCACCCTCCAACCAACAACAACATGGCGAGCGCCAGGGCCAGCCACATCACCGTATCGCCCCGCACCCCTCGCAAGGGCAAAACATAAATGCCGCACATGCCCTGGCGTTGGGGCATCGGATAACCGCCGAAAGTGTAGACGGTGACGAAAACAAAGTGCCGCAGCACGCGGTTCTCTTCTGAGCCAATCGGGCGCGACCACTGCCAGGTTTCCCCCGGCTGCAATTTGCGGTGCTCGGTGTGCACTTCCCACGCCAGCGGCACGCTCACCCACGATTTGATGCCCAGAGTGGCAGGGTAGGGATTCGTATTGGTCAGGCGCGCCCGCACCTCGGTTTCCTCATCCCACGCGATGAAATGCGGACAAGAAAGGGTCGTCAGGCGGTTCATGGTCATGTGAGGGAAGCCGTAATACACCGCCTCGGTGTTCGCCCAGGTGCTCAGCCCGGCAATCAACAAGGCCAAAGCACCCCCCACGATGAACATCCCTATACCCAACCGGCGCATGGTTTGAGCAGACATGCCAGAGCCTCCGATTTTGGAAGAATTATGGCGTGTCGGCGCCACAAAAGACAAGCATACCACGCCTTGATTTTTTACGCAATTTTTATTTTAGAGGGGTTGACATCAGCCCAAAGGCGGCTACACTTAGAGGCAAGGAGCCAAAGCGTCATGTCAATGTGCCATGTGATTTCCACCGCCCTGTGGGGCATGAAGCAGAAGAAGGCCCGCATCACCCACGGCCACCGACCGGCCGGCGGGCCTTTGGCGTTTGGCCCCTAAACAGCCGCCAACCCAAGGTTCACCACCGCCCCCCGACCGCCGGTCGGGGGGCTTTTCGTTTATCTCCAATCCTTCTCCAAGGAGGTTCCCATGCATCGCTCAACCCACCCCCGTGTCGCCGTCCTTTACACCCGCTTGCGTGTGGAAGAAAAATGGCTGTTTGCCGCTCTGGAACGCCGCGGCGTGCCCTATGACCGCCTCAACGATCGCGAGCACAACCTTTTCCTCGACGACCCGGCAGCGTGGCAGCGCTACGACGTGGTCATTGCTCGCAACTTGAGTTACACCCGCTCGCTCTACACCCTGCGTGTGCTTGCCTCGTGGGGCATTCCCACAGTCAACACCGTGGGAGTCGTGGAAACATGCGGCGACAAACTGCGCACCAGCGCCGCGCTCGCAGCAGCCGGCGTGCCGCAACCCCAAACCGCCATTGCCTTCACCCCCGAAGCCGCCCTCGAAGCCATGGATAGCCTCGGGTACCCCGTGGTGCTCAAACCGGTATACGGCTCGTGGGGGCGGCTACTCGCCAAAATCAACGACCGCGACGCCGCCGAAGCCGTGCTGGAACACAAAGCCGCCCTCGGCTCCCCCCTCCATCAGGTTTACTACATTCAGGAATACATCCGCAAACCCGGCCGCGACATCCGCGCCTTCGTCATCGGCGACCGGGTGGTGACGGCAATCTACCGCTACGCCGAGCACTGGATCACCAACACTGCGCGCGGGGGCCGTGGCGAAGTATGCCCTGTGACCCCGGCGCTGGAAGCCGTGTGCCTGCAAGCCGCCGAGGCCGTCGGTGGCGGCGTGCTGGCACTGGACCTGTTCGAGCACCCCGACCGCGGCTATCTGGTCAATGAAATCAACCACAGCATGGAATTTCACACCACCGTGCCCCTGACCGGCGTGGACATCCCAGGGCTGATTGTGGACTACGCGCTGGAAGTAGCCCGCCGCGGAGCACCTTTGCCCGTGTACGCGCTGGCTTCCTGAAAAGGTCATGGTCAAAAAACTCTGCCTTCCCCCACCCCCATGTTGGTGGTGGGGCGACAGTTGACGAACATGGCAGCGCGTGACCGTGCCAAATCGGGTGGAAAAGTTCTGTATGTGGCCAAACGCTGAGAGTGCCCCCGTACCTCCTCTTTATTAGTAGGACTTTCGCTTGTAGCATAAATCGGGTATTCTATAGGCATGATAACCAAACGACAGTATGTTGAGCATTTGATTAGCACACCAGTCAACTATAGTCGTACCAACCTCGCCGAACATCTGGAAGAGGTCAGCCATGATGTAGTCAGCGACTACTTGCAGCGAGAACGCCTGACCGCCCGGCATCTGTGGGAATTGGTACAAGGGCTGATTGACGACAGCCCAAAAGCCTGCCTGATCATTGACGACAGCGTGCACAACAAACAGTACTCTCAGTCAATTGAGAGGTCAAACGCCAGTATAGCGGTGCGGCAGGTGGGCTGGTGCGCGGGATTGGGGTGGTTAACCTGGTGCATACTAACAGAGCAGAGGGGGAGTACTATCCAATCGACTTCCGAGTGTATGCCAAATCCACCGACGGGAAGACCAAGAACGACCACTTCCAGGAGATGTTGATAAGGGCTGTCGCAGACAAGCAAATCCAGGCCAAAACGGTGCTTTTTGACTGCTGGTATTCCTCCTGGAAGAACCTGAAGCTGGTCCATCGGCTGGGGTTGACCTTCTACACGACGCTTAAAAGCAATCGGTTGGTAAGTTTGAGCAAGGAAAGCGGGTATATTCACCTCAATGAAATCGAGTGGACGGCAGAGCGGCTGGAGCACGGCGTCATTGTCAAACTCAAGAAAGTTCCGTTCAAGGTGAGATTGTTCAAGGTAGTTGCCACAAACGGCGACGTTGACTGGGTCATTACCAATGACCTGGATGAGGCTCTAACCACGCAGGTCGCTCAAGAGGCGAACGACGTGCGCTGGCAGGTTGAAGCGTTTCACCGAGAACTGAAGCAATTGACTGGCAGTGAAAAGTGCCAATGCCGCAAGGCTCGCTCCCAGCGCAACCATCTGGCCAGTTGCTATCATGCCTGGCTGTCTTTGAAGGTACATGCCAAGTCGCTTGGGAAAACGCTTTACCAGGCTCGCAGAGACTTGTTTAGCGATTATTTGCGGGCTGAACTCCGTAACCCTACCGTCCAGGCTTTTCAACCCGCCTGAGCGAAAGTCCTAAGGGAAACAAAAACAGCCCCCGCTTTTTGCACGGGGGCTGTTAACGCAAAAAGGCCGGTTTTTACCGGCTTTTTGCTTTGAGGCCTTTAGATTACTTGAGGCGGTCCCGACGGGATTTGAACCCGCGCTCTCCGCCTTGACAGGGCGGCGTGTTAAACCAGGCTACACCACGGGACCAAGGCTTGCTTGCGGGCCTAAGTTTACCAAAGGGCGCGCTGGGTGTCAAGAAATGTGTGCTGCTGTAACATGGCTTTTTCAAGAAAGGCAATGTACGGTGGTTAGGAGTAAAAATGCCTCTTGGAGATGACCTTCGAAATAACGGCAGGCCTTTGCAGCATTGGTGTAACCCGCTTTTTTGACCAAATTAATGACCAGATTGTGTACACTCGCTAAAATACGCCCTGCTGCCCCTATGGTCATCCGGGTGGCATCTTCCCGAAAGGTCACGTCCCGGCGATAATGCAAACTTGTTTCTATGTGCCAATACTTACGCCGAACTTCTATCAGTCTCAGCGAACAAGCGTTTAATGTCAGCATACATCCGGGGATGATTTTCTTTGACGGGCAAGAGATAGTCTCCGCCGGCTAAGATGATATGTTGCGATGTTTTCTTTTGCGTGTGCAGCGCATCACCTGTGACGATTTTCCCCTCTATATCAACCTTTGCCAGCAAGCGCGGTGCGGCCGTGATTTCATTTTCCTTGGTGTCTACTTCCTCCTGCGCCAGAACGCGCTGTGTGTTGACCGCATAGACACCCAAAAGGTGTTTGCCTTGCGCTTCGCCACCCCTGTGTGTCCCCCGGAGTGTCTTCCCATCCATGGCTAAAATTTCGTCCCCATCTAACCCTTCTTCTTGATGATAGGCTTGTACCAATCGGTCAAATTCTGCTTCATCCAATATTTCGTTGAACACCCGGCGTATGGTGCTGTGCGAGGGCGTCCACGGCCGCTCTACCCTCAACAACTTGCTCAATTCATCCCTGTGATTCTTTGCCCAATCGGCGATCTCAACGGGATGATCTTTGCCGGCTAACTTTCCCAAGAAGATGATCACCAACAAGGTGACCAGACTATATCGTTTGCCTTTCGCATGACGCGGGTCACTCAGGTTGTGAAAGTACGCATACAGGTTCCCCTTTTCGTAAATAACCCCTGTTTTGCTGATTTCCTGGCATGGTTTAAGCATAGTATACTCCATACAAGCCCTCCTCGGTTTTTGGTGTTCCTGCAAACCACCCTTACCGAGAAAGGCTTTTTTGTCTATTTGTCAAGCTTCCTTGAAAACGCCCTGTCACGCCCACCCTTCCCCCTTGCGCCCGCGGCGTTTTTTGGGTATCCTAATCTTGCCGCGCACCCGCGCGCGTCACTACCCCCCGACACAAAGGAGCGTGCTGTGGATATCCAAGGCAAGCATGTGCTTATCCTCGGCGGCTACGGCTTGGTGGGCCGCGCCGTGGCGCGGGAAATGCTTCCCCACCGCCCTGCCCGCCTCGTGATTGCTTCCCTGCGCAAGTTTGAAGCCGAAGAAGCCGTGGCCCAACTGAAGGCCGAATTCCCCGACAGCCCCACGCAGATTTTACCGGCGTGGGGCGATGTTTTCCTGCGGGTCGAATGGCAGCGGGAAGACACCCTGCCCCGCCGCGCTGTGCTCGCCAACCCCGAAACCCGCCGTCAACTGGTGGACGACATCCTCGGCAGCCTCAACGACGACATCCTGGAAGCCTCCCTGCTCTACCAGCTCATCACCGGCACCTGGGGCGACCTCGGCGGCCTGCCCGCCCACATCGTGGTGGATTGCATGAACACCGCCACCGTGGTGGCCTATCAGGATGTCTACACCACCGCCCGCCATCTGGAAGGGCAAATGGAAAAGCCCCAGGGCGAAGTGGACTGGCGCGACGAGGTGGAACGCCTGCTGGCTTCCCTCTACATCCCCCAACTGGTGCGGCATGTGCAGATTCTGCACGCCGCGATGAAGCACGCCGGCACCCAGGCCTATATCAAAGTCGGCACCAGCGGCACCGGCGGCATGGGGCTGAACATCCCCTACACCCACGGCGAGGAAAAGCCTTCCCGGGTGCTGATGTCCAAGGCAGCGGTCGCGGGCGCGCAGACGCTGCTCACCTTCCTGATGGCGCGCACGCCCGACGGCCCGACGGTGGTCAAGGAAATCAAGCCCACCGCGATGATCGGCTGGAAGCGCATCGGCTACGGCCCCATCGGGCGCCACGGGAAGCCCTACGCCCGCTACGACTGCCCGCCCGACCAGGCCGTGGACGCCACCGACCCCGCCAACCTGGTGCGCCAGGGCGACTTCGGCCAGAAGCAGGAAGGGGTGCTGGAGGCCGTCTACATCAACACCGGCGAAAACGGCCTCTTCGCGGCGGGCGAATACGCCATGATTACCGCCCTCGGCCAGATGGAAATGGTCACCGCCGAGGAAATTGCCCAAAATGTGGTCTGGGAAATCTTGGGCGGCAACACCGGCAAAGACGTCATTGCCGCGCTGGATGCTTCCACGATGGGACCCACCTACCGCGCCGCCTACCTGCGGGAAGCCGCCCTCAACCGCCTGCACCAACTGGAAGCCGAACACGGCGAATCGGTGGCCTTCGAGATTCTCGGCCCGCCGCGGCTTTCCAAACTGCTCTTCGAGGCCTTCCTGCTGAAGCGGGCTTACGGCAGCCTCGACAAGGCGCTGGAACCCAGCCCCGAAGAAGCCGCCGCCGCGCTGGAAGCCCTCGTCGGCGCCGACGCCGACCTGCGCCAGAAAATCATCTCCATCGGCATTCCCATCTTGCTGGCCGACGGCAAGCGCCTGCTGCGGGGGCCGGTCATCAAGGCTGATACCGCCGAGCAGGGCTGGGTGGATCTCACCCCCGCCAACCTGACGCGCTGGCAAAAGCGCCTCCGCCGCCTGCTGGAAGAAATCCGCCAGCAGAGCAGCGGCGACACCTCTTCGCACGACGACCGCATCTACCCGACGGCGCGCGAGTGGCGCCCCGACGACCTCACGATTCGGGTGGGCGAACTGGTCGCCTGGGTGCTGAACACCGAAGAACGCGGCTTCCGCTTCAAACGCTGATTCCCCCTGGCCTGTCAAAGTCGTAGGGGCGAGGTGCGCCTCGCCCCTACGTGTCTTCTTTCAGCGTGCCGTAGAGGAACCAAAACCGCTCGCGGGGGAAGGCGCGCGCTAAGGGGGCTTCCCACACAAAGTTGCCTTCCCGGAAAACGCCCCGCAGCACGCGGTCCAGCGCGGCAAGGTCTTCGGCCACCTCGGGCGGCAGAGCGCCGAGGTCTTCCGCCAGCAGTTCCAAAATGACGCGCTCGCGCACTTCGTAACGATAGTAGGGGGCGCGGTCGGTGGTTTCCTGCAGGTAATTGCGCCACTGCCGCAGGCGCGCCTGCGCCTCGCGCCCCGCCTTCTGCCGCCAGTGCGCCCCCCATTGCCCTTTGAGGCTCCGCAGGCGCAGGGGGAAATCGCCCGTCGCGCCATAGGCTTCCAGCCGCCGCAGGGCCAGGAGGACGTTCCCCGGCGTCAACTGGGGGTAGGGCGGCGCGCCCTTGGGCGGTTTGACATCCAGCGGCCAGTAGAGGGTGGCGCTTTTGAGGTAGGCTTCCAGCACCTCGAAGGCGGCTTCGAGGTACCGGCGGTCGTAATCGGGAGTGGTCATGGCGCTACCCAATGCGTCCCATCCGGCGGCCGCCGAGGAGGTGCATGTGCAGGTGCGGGACTTCCTGACCGGCTTCGGGGCCGTTGTTCACCACCAGCCGGAAGCCGCGCTCGGCCACACCCAGTTCCTCGGCCACGCGCCGCGCCACGACGAACATGTGCCCCAGCAGCGCCTCGTGCTGCGGCTCGGCTGCGGCGGCCGAGGGGATGTGCTCGTTGGGCACGATCAGGACGTGCACCGGCGCGACGGGGTTGATGTCGTGGAAAGCAGTCACCTGCTCGTCGCGGTACACCGCTTTGGCTGGAATTTCCCCAGCCACGATTTTGCAGAAGATACAGTCACTCATGTTTCACCTCCACCTTGAGAACCCGAATTTCGCTCCCGTTCTGAGCAGAGCGTCCTGAGCGGAAGCGCGAGCGCCAGCGAGCGCTGCAGTCGAAGGACGAAACGCCGCCGGAGATGATCCAAACCCGAGGCCTGAGAAAAAGGAAGTGCGCCTCACACCGATGCTGCTGTCAGGACGGCCGCGCGCAGGTAAGGGCCTTCGGCCGCCAGAATTTCCACAGGGGTAAGCCGGTTCCACAGGTTTTCCGCAGCGTGCGCCTGCACCCGCAGGCCGTGGCCGCTCATCCCGCGGAGCAGGAAGCCGCCCTCCGGCTGCGGCTCGGCGCTTTCCCAGAGCACGGTCAGCGTGCGCCCCACAAAGCGGGCGCGGTAACGGGCTGCCGAGGCTTCCAGCACCTGCCGCAGGGCCGCGTTGCGCGCCTTCCGCACCGGCAGGGGCACAGGGCGGGGCATGGTCGCCGCCGCCGTGCCGGGGCGCTCGGAATAGGTGAAAACGTGCCCCCCGGCAAACGCCATCGCCTCCACGAAGGCCAGGGTTTCGGCAAATTCCTTCTCGGTTTCGCCGGGGAAGCCCGCGATGAGGTCGGTGGTGATGGCGACGTCGGGGATCAGGCGGCGGGCGGTGGCCAGCAGGCGGGCGAAGGCTTCGGGGGTGGTCTTGCGGGCCATGCGGCGCAGCACCGTGGCGCTGCCCGATTGCAGCGGCAGGTGCAGGTGCGGCGCGAGGCGGGGGTCTTCCCAGAGGGCGAAGAAGTCGGCGTCTAAGTCCCACGGCTCTAAGGAAGAGAGCCGCAGGCGGGGGACTTCGGTTTCCCGCAGCACGGCCTGCACCAAGTGGCGCAGGTGGCGCGGCGGGGTGAAATCGTGCCCCCACGAGCCGAGGTGCACGCCCGTCAGCACGATTTCCTGCGCGCCGCCGCGCAGGGCTGCGCGGACATCGGCCAGCACCTCACCCACCGGGCGGCTGCGCCCCGGCCCGCGCGCCACGGTGGTGATGCAGAAGGTGCAGCGGTTGTCGCAGCCATCCTGCACTTTGATGAAGGCCCGGGTGCGGGCGCGGCTGCCGGGGATGGGTTCCCGCGCAATCGGCTCCAGGTCGAAGCGTTCCGGCGGCAGGCCCAGCAGCGCGGGCACCAGCGCGTCCTTGCGGGGGTTGGGCACCACTTCGGCCACCGCGGGCAGGGCAGCGGCGCGGTCGGGTTCCAGGGTGGCCCAGCAGCCCGTCGCCACGATGCGCGGCACGCCTTCCCGCGCCAGGCGGCGGATGCGCTGGCGCGAGTCGGCCACCGCGTTGGCGGTCACGGCGCAGGTGTTGACCACCGCCAGGTCGGCCTCCGCGGGGGAAGCCACCAGTTCGTGGCCCGCGGCGCGGAATTCCCGCGCCATGCGCTCGATTTCGGCCTGGTTGAGGCGGCAGCCAATGGTGTCGAGGTAGATTTTCATCGGGGTCACGCCTGGCGGGTGGGGAGGCTGGCTGCCCCTGGCTCAGGGTGCATACACGGCAAAGTTGTCGAACACGATGTCGGCCCCCGGCTCGTCGAACGTGCCCACCATCAGGCCGACGTCGCCGCGGGTGAAATCGGGGTCAGAGACCGTCGCGAGGTGCTGGCCGTTGACGAACAGCGCGAGGTGCGAGTTGACGCATTCGGCGCGCAGGTGGTTGGGGGCGTGCCCTTTGGCGATGGCGGGCGAAAACGTCATGTTGCCCTCGCCGGTGAGGAGGGTCTGCTTGCCGTCTTTGGTCTTGCCGATGCCGTAATAGCCATCGCTGCTGATGAGGAAGAAGTAGAAGTTATCGGCGTCTTCGTAGCGGCAGATGATGCCAAACTGGTTGTCGTCGGGCCCGCCGGTCTTGACGGCGTCCACCTCGATGCGGGCGTTGGAAAACTGCAGGCCGGGGTTGGCCCAGATGGTGGTGTGGGGGTAATTGAGCCAGATGCGGTATTGCCCCTGGGGGGTGTATTCGATGATGGCGTCTTTTTCGTGCACGGTATCCCAGCCGCTGTGGGGGTTGGAGAAATCGTCGCGAAAGAGCACCTGCAGGGAAGCCGCGGGCGCGCCGGTGGCCGCGGCGGTGGCCGTGGCAGGGGAAGTCACCGGGGTGGCCGTGGGACGCGGGCTGCACGCGGCCAGCCCGGCCAAAGCCACAAGCAACACCAGAACGGGAAACAGGCGTTTCATGGAACCTCCGAAAGCAACCGCCGCGCAGGGCGTCGGCGGGGATGCGGTGAGTATAGCACAAGGTGGGGAAGGTGGGCAGGGGCGCGTTCCTTTCAAGCCGCGCCCCTACGAAAAACCTGTGTGTTTTGGAAATGACGCGGGAAAACCACAGAAGGCACAGAAGCGCCACAGAAAACACAGAAGGTCGTAAAGTGTAGGGGCGAGGGGTGCCTCGCCCCTTTTTGGCGGGCGGCAACATGTTGTCTGTCCTGAGTGCACCGAAGGGCCGCTTTGGAAAGCGGCGACGCGTCGCCGCACTCCAAAAGGGCGCACAGCCGTGCGCCCTTACGCGGGGTTTTGAGGGCTGACAAGGAACAGGTGGAATAGGGCGGCAAGAAGCGGATCGTCTTCGCCCCACACCGTAGAGGCAAGGCTTGGCTTGCTTTTTTGGAGTGCGGCAACATGCTGCCTGTCCTGAGTGCATCGAAGGGCCGCTTTGGAAAGCGGCGACGCGTCGCCGCACTCCAAAAGGGCGCACGGCCGTGCGCCCCTACGCTTGCTCTTGCGCGAGGGCGAGCGCGTTTTGGAAATGGCACAGGGGAAACCACAGAAGACACAGAAATGCCACAGAAAACACAGAATGCCTTGATGTAGGGGCGAGGCGTGCCCCACCCGTTTTTTGGAGTGCGGCAACATGCTGCCTGTCCTGAGTGCATCGAAGGGCCGCTTTGGAAAGCGGCGACGCGTCGCCGCACTCCAAAGGGCGCACGGCCGTGCGCCCCTACGCTTGCCCCAATTGCAGGCTCTGGTTGGCGGACAGAGGATTTATGACGCCTGCTGCAGGATTTCACGCGCCGCTTTCACCAACGCTTTTTCAGGCGGCCGACCGGCAGATTCGGCGGCCTGAAAATAGAGCGCCAACAAGGGCTGAAGCAAAAAGCCAAACGCCTGCGGCAGGCGGCGGGCATGGAGTATGAGAATACGCAAGCCCTCGGCGAAGGTAGAAAAGGCTTCAGCAGGCCGTTCCATGTCCAAAAGCACGCTTCCCAGCCTCCCCAACGCCCATGCCAAATACGGCTCGTAGGCCTGCGGGTGTTGTTCCGCCAGCCGCCGGTACAGCC